>DASUEE010000345.1:0-4625 GCA_036275235.1 Acidimicrobiales bacterium
CCGCCCATGGCCTCGCCGACCCAGTACGTCACGCCGTTGGCGGGGATCGTGAACCCGACGTCGGACAGCGCCTGGTAGACCTCGGCGGACACGTGGTGGGCGCCGTCCTCGTTGCCGACCACCGCCACCGCGCCGACCTTGCCGTAGGTCAGCATCCGGCCCTCGTCGTCGGTCTCGGAGAGCTCGGCGTCGAGCCGCTCGAGCGCCATCTTGCAGACCGCCGACGGCTGCCCCATCCAGATCGGGGTCGCGACGACGAGGATGTCGGCGGCCAGCATCTTCTCCCGGATGCGCGGCCAGCCGTCCCCGTCGCCCTCGTCGAGCTGGACGCCGAACCTCACCTGCTCGTCCACGACCCGGACCATCTCGCCCTCGACGCCGTGCTCCTTCAACGCCGCGAGCAGCTCCTCGCCGAGCACCTCGGAGCTCGACGCGGTGGGGGCAGGCTTCAGGGTGCAGTTCAGGACCAGGGCTCGCAGATCGCTCATGGGCTGCACCGTGCCCACGACGGGGCTGCCCGACACCCGTTTGTGAGGATGGCCCGGTGACCCTCCTCGACGACCTGCCGCCGCCCGCCCCCACGGGCGCCCTCGACGAGGACGCGGTCTACGAGGCGTTCACCGCGTGGGCGGGCACCCAGGGCATCACGCTGTACCCGGCGCAGGAGGAGGCGTTCCTCGAGATCCTCACCGGGAACAACGTGATCCTCTCGACTCCGACCGGCTCCGGGAAGTCGATGGTGGCCCTGGCCGCGCACGCCACCGCGCTGGCCCGCGGCGAGCGGACCTACTACACCGCACCGATCAAGGCGCTGGTGAGCGAGAAGTTCTTCGCGCTGTGTGACGTGTTCGGCCCCGACAACGTCGGGATGCTCACCGGTGACGCGTCGGTGAACCCGACCGCTCCGGTCATCTGCTGCACCGCCGAGATCCTCGCCAACCAGGCGCTGCGGCAGGGCGAGACGGCCGACATCGGGCAGGTCGTCATGGACGAGTTCCACTTCTACGCCGAGCCGGACCGCGGCTGGGCGTGGCAGGTGCCGCTGCTCGAGCTGACGCGGGCGCAGTTCCTGCTGATGTCGGCCACGCTCGGCGACGTCACGAGCTTCCGCGACGACTTGAAGAGGCGCACCGGCCGGGACACCGCCGTCGTGTCCTCGATGGAGCGTCCCGTGCCGCTGCACTTCTCGTGGGCCGAGACGCCGCTGCACGAGACGCTCGAGGAGCTGCTCACCACCAACCAGGCGCCCGTCTACGTCGTGCACTTCACGCAGGCCGCCGCCCTGGAGCGCGCGCAGGCGCTCACCTCGATCAACGTCGCGACCCGCGAGCAGCGCGACCGGATCGCCGAGCTGATCGGTGAGTTCCGCTTCGGTCCCGGGTTCGGCAAGACGCTGTCGCGGCTGGTCCGGCACGGCATCGGCGTGCACCACGCCGGGATGCTGCCGAAGTACCGCCGGCTCGTGGAGACGCTCGCGCAGGCCGGCCTGCTCAAGGTCATCTGCGGGACCGACACGCTCGGCGTCGGGATCAACGTGCCGATCAGGACCGTGGTGCTGACCGCGCTGACGAAGTACGACGGACGCCGGCAACGCGTCCTCAAGGCCCGGGAGTTCCACCAGATCGCCGGTCGCGCGGGTCGGGCCGGCTACGACACCGCCGGGTCGGTCGTCGTGCAGGCGCCGGACCACGTCGTGGAGAACGCCAAGGCGATCGCCAAGGCCGGTGACGACCCCAAGAAGCTGCGGAAGGTCCAGCGCAAGAAGCCCCCGGAGGGCTTCGTCACCTGGACCGAGGCCACCTTCGAGAAGCTCGTGGCCGCCGAGCCCGAGCCGCTGGTGTCCCGGATGCGCGTGACGCACTCGATGATGCTCAACGTGATAGCCCGCGGCGACGACCCGCTGCCGGCCCTGCGGCGGCTGCTGCGGGACAACCACGAGCCCGGCAAACGTCAGGTCGCCCTCGTGCGACGGGCGGTGGCGATCTACCGCTCGCTGCTCGCGGCCGGCGTCGTGACCCAGGAGACGCTGCCCGACGGCGGCCGGCGGATCCGCGTGGTCGACGAGCTCCAGGACGGCTTCGCCCTCAACCAGGCGCTGTCGACGTACGCCCTGGCCACCTTCGAGGCCCTCGACCCGGAGGCGTCGACGTACGCCCTCGACGTCGTCTCCGTCATCGAGGCGACCCTCGAGGACCCCCGCCAGGTGCTGCTCGCCCAGCAGTTCAAGGCTCGCGGCGAGGCCGTCTCGGAGATGAAGGCCGACGGCATCGAGTACGACGAACGGATGGAGCTGCTCGAGGACGTCTCGTGGCCCAAGCCGCTCGAGGAGCTGCTCGAGCACACCTACACGGTCTACGCGCGCACCCACCCGTGGATCCTCGAGACGCCGCTGTCGCCGAAGTCGGTCGTGCGCGACATGTACGACCAGGCGATGACGTTCGCGGAGTACGTCGCGGCGTACGGGCTCGCGCGCTCCGAGGGGCTGGTGCTGCGCTACCTCACCGACGCCTACCGGGCGTTGCGGCAGACCGTCCCGGACTCGGTGCGCTCGCCCGAGGTCGACGACATCATCGAGTGGCTCGGCGCCGTGGTCCGGCAGACCGACTCGAGCCTGCTCGACGAGTGGGAGGCGCTGTCGCACCCGGGCACGGTCCCGGTGCCGCCCGACCCGCTCGAGCCCCCGCGCCCCCCACGGCTCACGTCGCAGCCGCGTGCGTTCCGGGTCCTCGTGCGCAACGCGCTGTTCCGCCGCGTCGAGCTGCTGGCGCTGCGTCGCGTCGACGGGCTCGCCGAGCTGGACCCGGACTACGGGTGGGCGGAGGCGGTGGACGCCTACTTCGCCGAGCACCCCTCGGTGGGGACCGGCCCCGACGCCCGCGGTCCGGCGCTGTTCCTCGTCGAGGAGGGCCGGACCGAGTGGCGGGTCCAGCAGATCGTCGACGACCCGGAGGGGCACCACGACTGGCGAGTCGTCGCCACCGTCGACCTGCCGGCGTCCGACGAGGAAGGCGAGCTGGTCCTGCGCGACGTCGCGCTCACCCAGCTGTAGACCACGACCCGGATATGCGGTGCGCACCGGCAGTTCGTCTGCCACCATGCGATGCGGGGGAGAGGTGAGGAAGCCGTGGACGACCTGCGCATCCGGCTGGCAGCGGACCCGGTGAGCGTGCCGGGGGCCCGGCGGTTCGTGACCGACGGGCTGCGGGCCT
This sequence comes from Acidimicrobiales bacterium, assembly GCA_036275235.1. Lineage (GTDB taxonomy): Bacteria > Actinomycetota > Acidimicrobiia > Acidimicrobiales > Salinilacustritrichaceae > Salinilacustrithrix. The sequence continues at coordinate 3,210 of DASUEE010000345.1, forward strand.
GGTCCATGGGCGACGTCATCGACGACGCCGAGCTGTGCGTCAGCGAGCTCGCCGGCAACGCGGCACTGCACAGCGCGAGCACCTTCATGGTGGTCTCGCTCCAACGCTCCGCCAGCTCGGTCCGCGTCGCCGTCGAGGACGACGGGCTGACCCCGGCGCTGGCCGTGCACCCGCGGATGGGCTTCCCCGGGCCGGACGAGCAGATCCCGGCCGACGAGATCGACTCGGAGTCGACGACCGGACGCGGTCTCGCGATCGTCTCGATCCTGGCAAGCGACTGGGGCGTCGAGGAGACCGAGATCGGCAAGCGGGTGTGGGCCGAGCTCGCCGGGGACGGCGACGAGCACCTGGTCCGGCCGCCCTCCGGCTCGGTGTCCGCGCCTCCCGCCGCGCCGGCTGCGCTGCCACCCGGGTGGACGCTCGTCCGCCTCGTCGCCTGCCCGGTCGAGCTGAGCCTCCAGCAGGACCGGCACCTCGACGAGCTCGTGCGCGAGCTCCAGCTGATGAGCGGTGACGTGGCCAGCGACCGGTCCCAGGCCCTCGCCGAGCGACTGGAAGGGCTGCTGAGCGGACCGGCGCACGCCCGCCACACCGGGCGCATGGAGGCGATGCAGGCGGCCGCAGCCGGGCTGGAGCACCTCGACGTCGAGATGGCCATCCCCAACGAGCTGGCCAAGGGCGTGGAGGACCTCCAGGCAGCGGTCAGCGCCGCCGACGAGCTCTGCGAGGAGAAGCGCCTGCTCACGCTCTCCTCGTCCCCGGAGCTGCGCGCGCTGCGACGGTGGATGACCGAGGAGATCTCCGCGCAGGTGCAGGGCGCCGATCCGGTGCCCTGGCCGGAGTGGCAGCGCCGCACCGCGTTCTAGCCGGGCGGCGCCGGTAGCCCGAGCACAGCACCCGGGCGTGGACGAGCGCGAGCACCTCGCGCAGGCTGTCGGCGCGCCCGCGTGACGGCCGCCACGGGCGCCGTACTCGATTGGGAGCCGCGCCGCCGTCGCCCGTAGACTCGCGGCCCGTGGCACTCACCATCGGAATCGTCGGCCTGCCCAACGCCGGCAAGTCGACCCTCTTCAACGCGCTCACCAAGAACGACGTGCTCGCGGCGAACTACCCGTTCGCGACCATCGAGCCGAACGTCGGCGTGGTGGGGGTGCCCGAGCCGCGGCTCGACAAGCTCGCCGAGATCTTCGGCTCGGCCAAGAAGCTGCCGGCCACCGTGGAGTTCGTCGACATCGCCGGCATCGTGAAGGGTGCCTCGGAGGGGGAGGGGCTGGGCAACAAGTTCCTCTCGCACATCCGCGAGTCGGCCGCGATCTGCCAGGTCACCCGGGTCTTCCGCGACGAGGACGTCACCCACGTCGACGGCGAGGTCAACCCGGCCAACGACATCTCCACGATCCAGACCGAGATGATCCT
>DASUEE010000346.1:0-8399 GCA_036275235.1 Acidimicrobiales bacterium
GCCTCGCGGAGCACCCGGCGGACGGCCTCGCGGTCGCAGCCGGCGGCCTCGGCCGTGGCGGCGGCGGCGAGGGCGTTGGCGACGTCGTGGCCGAGGGCACGGGGCAGCTCCTCGACGGCCAGCAGCGTGCCGCCGGGGGCGACGAGCTCGCCGCCGGCGACGTGGTAGTCGGCCACGGGATCGATGGTGGACCACGCGACCTGCCGGGCGGCGGCGGCGCGCAGGTGCCGAGCGACCACGGGGTCGTCGAGGGTGCCGACGGCGACGTCGCCGGCGGTCTGCGCGGCCCAGATCCGCGCCTTGGCCGCCTCGTAGTCGGCGTGCGTGGCGTGCACGTCGAGGTGGTCGGGTGCCAGGTTCAGCCACGTGGCCACCCGGGGCGCCCAGCCGTGGGTGCGGCCGAGGCGGAACGACGACGCCTCCACCACGAACCACTCGGGCACGGGGTCGTCGATGGCCGTGACGAGGGGCAGGTCGTTGTTCCCGGCGTCGACGCAGGCGATGCCGCCCGTCCGGAGCATGGCGGTGACGAGCGTGGTGACCGTGGTCTTGCCGTTCGTGCCGGTGATGGCCACGATCGGTCGGCGGTCCCAGACGGCCGCCAGGTCGAGCTCGGTCGCCGTGGGCACGCCTCGACGCCGGGCCAGGGCGAAGACGGCGTGCTGGTCCGGCAGACCGGGGGCGGCGACCACCAGCCCGGAGGCGACCACCATCGCCTCGAGCGCGGCCTCGTCGGGGGCCTCGACGAGCACCAGGCCGGCGGTGGCTGCGGCGTCGCGCACGGCGTCGGACGGGCGGTCGTCGGCGACCGACACCTCGTGCCCGCGGGCGAGCAGCGCCGTGGCGACGGCCTGGTTGGCCAGCCCGAAGCCGACGAGCAGGACGCGCTCGGGCACCTCGGTGAGGGGCTCGACGTCCGGGTTCACTCGATGCCCCCGGTGCCGATGTAGTCGGCGTAGAAGGTGCCGAGGGCCATCGCCGTGGCCAGGCCGGCCATGATCCAGAAGCGGATGATGACCGTGGTCTCCGGCCAGCCGCCGAGCTCGAAGTGGTGGTGGATCGGTGCCATGCGGAAGAACCGCTTGCCGGTGAGCCGGAACCGGGTGACCTGGAGCATCACCGAGACGGTCTCGAGCACGAACAGGAAGCCGATGACCGGAAGCAGGAGCTGCGTGTTGGTGGTGAGGGCGAGGCACGCGAGCGCGGCGCCGATGGCGAGCGAGCCCGTGTCGCCCATGAAGACGCGAGCCGGGTTGGCGTTCCACCACAGGAAGCCGGTGACGCCGCCGAGCATCGAGGCCGCGACCACGGCGAGGTCGAGGGCGTGCTCGACGTCGTAGACCTCGGGGTGCCGGAACGCCCAGAAGCCGACGAACACGAAGGTGATGAAGGCGAAGATCGACGAGCCGGCGGCGAGGCCGTCGAGCCCGTCGGTGAGGTTCACGGCGTTGGTGGTGCCGGCGATGAGCAGGACGGCCCAGATCGCCCACACCGGGTTGGCGAGGTCGAAGCCCGGGGAGTCGAACCGGGTGAACGAGATCGTGGTGTGGACGTCGGTGAGCGTCAGCATCGCCACCGCGAAGCCCACGGCGACGAGCAGGAGGCCGAGCATCTTGGCCCGGCTCGAGAGCCCGAGGTTCCGCTCGCTGGAGACCTTGATCCAGTCGTCGAGGGCGCCGACCGCCGCGGCACCGACGATCGTGGCGAGGACGATGAGGCCGGTGCGCGTGAACACCAGCCCGGAGCGGACGTGGCCGGCGAGGTACCCGGCCACGGCGGCCCCCACGAAGGCGACGCCGCCCATGGTCGGGGTGCCGGCCTTGGTGACGTGGCCCTCGACGTCCTCGTGGATGGGCTGGCCGACGTTGTGCTTGGTCAGCCACTCGATCAGGTAGCGGGTGCCGACGAGCGACACCATCAGCGAGACGCCGCCGGCGATGAGGAGCGAGATCACCGCTGGTGCCCCAGGGCGCGGAGGGCCTCGGCCGCCACGGCGCGGTCGTCGAAGTCGACCACCCGGTCGGCGAAGGTCTGGGTGGTCTCGTGCCCCTTCCCCGCGATCACCACGACGTCATGGTCACCCGCTTCGCGCGCTGCGTGGTGGATGGCCTCCGCACGGTCGACGATCGTCCGGACGTGGCCGGCGCCGGCGTCGGCGTCGGCGGGGATGCCGGCGAGGACCTCCTCGATGATCGACATCGGGTCCTCGGAGCGGGGGTTGTCGCTGGTCACGACCACCACGTCAGCAGACTCGGCGGCGACCCTCCCCATCTCCGGGCGCTTCGCCCGGTCCTTGTCGCCGCCGCACCCGAACACCACGAGGACCCGGCCGCCGTCGGCGACCGCACGCTCGCGGGCAGCGTCGAGCACCGTCTGCAGGGCGTCGGGGGTGTGCGCGTAGTCGACGGCCACGGTGAAGGGCTGGCCCTGGTCGACCAGCTCGAAGCGGCCGGCGACGGTGGGGACCGTGGCGAGGCCGGCGGCCACGGTGGCCGGGGGCACGCCGAGCCAGTCGGCGACGCCGGCGGCGCAGAGCGCGTTGGCGACGTTGTGCCGCCCGTGCAGGGGCAGCTCGACGTCCTCGCCGCGCAGGCGGAACCGCGAGCCGGCGGCGGTGGTGCGCAGGTCCTCGGCGTCGGCCAGGCGGTAGGGGCGGACCTCGACGTCGCCGCCGGCGAGCCGGTCCACGAGCCGGGCGCCCCACTCGTCGTCGCCGCGCACGACCGCGCGCCGCGTCCGCTCGGGCCGGAACAGGAGCGCCTTGGCCTCGAAGTAGGACCCGATGTCGCCGTGCAGGTCGAGGTGGTCGTGGCCGAGCGTCGTGAACCCTGCGATCTCGAACCAGGTGCCGTCGACCCGGTGCATCGCAAGGGCGTGCGAGGACACCTCCATCGCGACGACCTCGACGCCGGCGTCGCGCCAGGCGGCCAGCTGCGCCTGCAGCTCGGGCGCGTCGGGCGTGGTGGGCGGTCCCCCGGGAGCGGACGTGAGCGTGCCCAGGACCTCGCACCGCCGTCCGGCCGCCTCGAAGACGGCGCGCAGCAGGGCGACCGTGGTGGTCTTGCCGTTCGTTCCGGTGACACCGACGACGGTCAGCGCCCGGCTCGGGTCGCCCCAGTACCGGGCGGCGACCGGGCCCATCGCGGCGCGGACCGACGGCACCTCGAGCTGGGCGACGTCGAGGTCGAGGGGCCGCTCGACGAGGAGCGCGGTCGCTCCGGCGTCGACCGCCTGCCCGGCCAGGTCGTGGCCGTCGACGCGGCTGCCGGGGATGCAGCAGAAGAGCGTGCCGGAGCCCACCGCCTCGGTGCGGTGGGTGACGCCGGCGAGGTCCGCGTCTCCGCGCCGGAGGTGCTCGATGCCGGCGTCGGCGAGGGCGCCGGCCACCTGCGAGAGCCGCATCACGACCCGGCCGGGGGGATCCGGAACCGGTTCAGCGCGAACTTGGCGAGGTCGGCGAAGACGGGGGCGGCGGCGGAGCCGCCGTAGATCGTGGCGGTGGGTTCGTCCACGACCACGATGATGGACAGCTCGGGGTCCTCGGCGGGGACCATGCCGGTGAAGGCGGCGACGTAGTGGTAGTTGCCCGCCCGGTCCCGGTAGGTGCCGGTGTCCTGGGGCTTGCGGGCCGTGCCCGTCTTGCCGCCCACGCGGTAGCCGGGGACCTGGGCCCGCTGGCCGGTGCCGGTGTCGACCACCTCGACCAGCATGTCGCGGACCTGGGCGGCGGTCTCGGCCGAGACCACCCGGCGGCTGCGCCCGGCCTCGACGGGCCGCCGGCGACCCTCGTCGTCGACGGTGGCGGCGACCAGGCGGGGAGCGACGTGCACCCCGTCGTTGGCGATGACGTTGTAGGCGTCGAGCATCTGCATCGCCGTCACCGCGATGCCCTGCCCGATCGGGATCGAGCCGATCGACGTGCCCGACCAGTCGTCCGGGGGCAGCAGGAGGCCCGGGGACTCGTTCGGGAACCCGAGGGCCGACCGGGAGCCGAAGCCGAAGGCCCGCAGGTACTGGTCGATGCGGTCCTTGCCCAGCTGCTGGGCGAGCTTGATCGTGCCGACGTTGGACGACTCGGCCAGGATCTGGGTGACGGTCATCGGGGCGGTCGGGTGGTCGTGGTCATCGGAGAAGCGGTGGTCCGAGACCTGCAGGTGGTCGGGCACGACGAGCTCGGTGTCCGGCTCGACGAGGCCCTCCTCGAGGGCGGCGGCGATCGTGATGACCTTGTTGACCGAGCCCGGCTCGAACACGTCGATCACCGCCCGGTTGGCGCCGGCGGTGATGATCTCCTCTTCGTCGTTCCGGGTGATGTTGGCCAGCGCCAGGATCTCGCCCGTGGCGGGCTGGCTGATGATGACGGTGCCACCCTTGGCGCCGAGGGCGTCGACCTGCTCGGACAGCACCCGCTCGGTCTCGTACTGCAGGCTGCGGTCGAGGGTGAGCACGACGTCGCTGCCGGCCCGGGGAGCGACCCGGGTCTGCCCGGCGGCGGCGATCGTCCCGCCGTCGCGCGCTCGCTCGTAGGTGACCTCGCCGGGCGTGCCGGTCAGCAGCTCGTCGTAGATCTGCTCGATGCCGGTGGCGCCGGTCTGGTCGGGGGCGACGCGGCCGATGATCGAGCGGGCGAGGTCCTCCGACGGCGTGAACCGGGCGGGCTCCTCGAGGAGGTGGATGCCGTCGAGGTCGAGCTCGACGATGCGGGCGGCGAGGTCGTCGTCGATCCGCCGGGCGAGGTAGGCGAACTGACCGTCGCGCTCGAGGCGGTCGAGCAGGTCGCGGACCGGCATCCCGAGCACGGGCGCCAGGCGGCGGGCGGTGGCCCGCGGGTCGTCGATCTGGCTCGGGTCGGCGAACACGGTGGGGCGCAACACCGAGAGGGCGAGGTCGTGGCCCTCGCGGTCGAGGATGCGCCCGCGGTCTGCGTCGAGCTGCACGGTCCGCAGGCGCTGCGACTGGCCGGCCTCGACGAAGCGGTCGGGCTCCAGCACCTGCACGTGCACCAGCTTGGCCACGACGGCGAGGAGGAGCAGCCCGAGCACGGCCCCGAGCGCCATGCGCCGGCGCTCGGGTCGGGCGGCCGGCGCCGGGCGTGGCGGGGTGGGCCCTCGCCCGCCCCCACCCGTTCTGGGGTACCGATCCCCCCGCATCTGCGGGGATCGGTACTCCAGAACGGCGCGGTCGGGGGCGCTGCGCCGGGGCGACCGGGGGCGGGGCGCGGTGAGCGAGCGGTCGAGGGGGACGCCGTTGCGGCCCGGGCGCGGGCGGGGCAGCCGGGTGACCGTTCCGTGGCGGTGCCGGCCGTGGTGGGCGCGGGTGCCCGGCTCGTCGGCGAAGGGATCGGTGTCGAAGTCCTCCCAACCCTCGCCCCAGTCGGGGTCGATCGGACCCCAGTTCACCCGTCCCGCCCTCCCTCGGCGTCGTCGACCGTCGGCTCCTCGGCCCGGGGCTCGTCCGCCTCGGGCTCCGCGGCAGGGGCCTCGGTCGCGTCCGGCTCGGCCACCGTGCGGTCGACCTCGGCCTGCTCCGGCGAGACCGCCGTGGTGTCCTCGGCCTCCGCGACCGGCTCGGGCGCCGGCGGCTCGGCGGGGGCGACGCGCACGGGCTCCTCCGGCGCGCCGGGCACGCCGACGGGCAGCAGGTAGCCGACCTCGGTCGGCTGGACCATGCCGAGGCGGTCACGGGCGACGTCGAGCACCCGGTCGGGTGACTCGAGCTCGGCGACGCGCAGCTCGAGGCGGCGGATCGCCTCGGTCTCGGAGGCGACGTCGGCGTGCAGGCCGTCGAGGCGCACCTGGCCGCCGATGAGCAGGGCGTGCATGACGGCGAGCGCGAGCAGCGCCGCGATGACCATGCCGACGCCGACGAGCGCCGGCACCGCGGGCGCGCGGCGGGGCCGCGGACGCTCGACGGGCCGGAGGTGCCGTCCGGGGCGGGTTCCGGGACGGGTGTGGCGGCCGGGAGCGGTTCGATGGGGCGCGGCGGCCCGCGCCGGGAGCACCGCCGTCACGAGGCCTCCCCGAGGGCTTCGGCCACCCGGAGGCGAGCGCTGCGGGCGCGGGGGTTGGCGGCCAGCTCGTCCTCGGAGGCGGTGACCGCCTTGCGGGGCACGAGGCGCACGCTCGGGGCACCGCCGCAGCGGCAGGCGCCGCTGCCGGGTGGGCAGACGCAGTCGTCGGCCGCGGCGTCGCGGAAGCGGCGGGCCACGATGCGGTCCTCCCCGGAGTGGTAGGTGATGACGGCCAGGCGGCCGCCGGGGACGAGCAGGTCGAGCGCGTCGCCGAGGACGGCCTCGAGCTGCTCGAGCTCGTCGTTGACCTCGATGCGCAGCGCCTGGAACGTGCGGGTGGCCGGGTGGCCGCCGGTGCGGCGGGCGGCCGCGGGGATGGCGTCCCGGACGATCTCGGCCAGCTGCTCGGTGGTGGTGACCGGGCGGGCGGCGACGATGGCCCGGGCGATGCGGTCCGCGTGGCGCTCGTCGCCGAAGCGGCGAAGGATGCGGACCAGCTCGGCGGGCTCGGCCTCGTTCACGAGGTCGGCCGCGGAGCGGCCGGTGGTGGGGTCCATCCGCATGTCGAGCGGGCCCGGGTTCCGGTAGCTGAACCCGCGGTCGCCACGGTCGAGCTGCGGCGAGGAGACCCCGAGGTCGAGCAGCACGCCCGACAGCCCGGTGGGCACGTCGTCGACGTCCGGGTGCTCGGTGGCGGCGTCGGTGCGGTTGCGGCGGAGGAGACCCATGGTGTCGGCGATCCGATCGAAGCGGGAGTGCACCACCAGTGCCCGGGACCCGAAGCGAGCCAGCCGCTCCGCGGCGACCGCCACCGCCTGGGGATCCCGGTCGAGCCCCAGCACCGACAGGTGCGGGTGGGCCTCGAGGATCGCCGTCGCGTGGCCGGCGCCGCCGAGCGTCCCGTCGACCACCCAGCCCGGCGGGACCGGGGCGAAGGCGGCGACGACCTCGTCCCGGAGGACGGGGACGTGGCGGAAGTCCGATTCGGAGCCCGACGCCTCGCTCACCGGCAGCCCCTCGGCCGCCGAAGGCCCGCCGGGATGTAGGCCCCGGTCGGGCACGATGAAAGAGCGGGCGGAGAGTAGGGGCCTTCCATCTCGACGGCCGAGAGGCTGCGGGTGAGCGGCGCGTGGGCTCCGTTGGTGGTGCGGGGGTGCTCGGTGGACCTGCTCCCTTCGTTCACGTGGCTGGTGTGTCGTTGCAGGTGGCGGGCACGGTCAGAACCGGGCCCGGTCGAGGACGTCGACGACCTGGTCGTCGACGGCGGCGAACGCCTCGAGCGAGCCGTCGCTGACCGGGACGATCTCGATGCGGGGGCCGGCGCCGAGGACGAGGACGTCGCGGTCGAGGCCGGCCTCGACGCGCACGGCGTGCGGGATGACGATGCGGCCCTGGGTGTCCGGGGACACCAGGTGGGTGTTCGACAGGAACGCCCGGACCTGGGAGCTGACGAGGTCGCCCTCGGCGACCCGGGCGTTGAGCTCGTCGACGGCGCGCTGGTAGGTGGGCTCGTCCCAGATCACCGGCCGGCCGTCGAGCACCACGAGGCAGCCGCCGCCCTGGAGCGCCTTGCGCATCTGCGCCGGGAGCGTCAGGCGGCCCTTGTCGTCGATGGCGTGCTCGCCCCGGCCCCGGAACTGCGAGGCGGGATGGGTGGCGGAGGCCAGCGCACCGTCAGGGCGGAGCAGGGCGTCGCCCCCACTCAGCCTCTCGGTGGTCGTCGTGGTCTCCGCCATGCACGGCACAGTACGGCGACGTAGGGATCAAGGTCAACCACTCAGGGCAACAAAGGGAGACAATGTCGCGACTGCTGTCACGACGTGGCCGTACCAGGGACCGGCAGGTCCGCTCCCCCACCACGCCGGCCCCGAGTGCACGCACAGCTGACGCCACCCACCGCCCGTGCCCGGTCCGGGTGCGGAAGGCGGGGTCTGGGCGCGCCAGGGGGCCCTGGGCCCCCTTCGACACCCAGACCCCGACGCCGGCGCCCGGACCGGGCCTCGGCGGGGGCGGGGACGGCGGGGGGCGGGGACGGCGGGGGGCTCGATCCGTCCACACGTCCTCCGACCGACCCCGCCGGCCGGAGGCTCAACCGAGGTCGATGGCGTCAAGCACGTGGGCCAGCGCGGCGACGAGGTCGTCGCCGGTGATCGCCCCGCCGATGCCGGCGCCGACCGCGGCGAGCGCTCCGGCCTCGACGGGCCCGGCGAGCACGGCGGCCAGCGGCGCCGGGTCCCACCGCACGGGGACGGCGCACTGGAAGCGGGCGCCGGCGCGGGTGCGCCGCTGGCTGATGCCGACGACCTTCGCCTCGCCGAGGAGCACCTCGCCCGGGCCCCGGCCGGCGAAGCACACGGTGCCACCGAGGGGGCCGCAGGCGAGCCGGTCC
>DASUEE010000347.1:0-11576 GCA_036275235.1 Acidimicrobiales bacterium
GTACGGTCTTCCCACGGACGACGGAACCGTCACACAGGACTCCGCTACGGGTACGCCGGCACTCCGGAGCGCCTTCCTGTGCGATCGCGACTTGTGCGATCACTGCGATCGTAAAGCTGGCGATTGCTGCTCCGACCACAACCGCCCGAGTCACGAGGGGCAACGTTCTTCCGGGACGGATCCATCGAGCGTGACCGGCATCTCGTCGAGTGCCCACGCAGTTGGGTTCAACCCGGTGGTCAACTGTTCCTCCGTCGCAGGCAGGAGACGAACAAACTCTCGGGCACCGTCTGGCACTTGCGAGGCAGGGAACATTCCGGACGAGTCCACCACCACCTCGGCGAACATGCATAGCTGGCTTGCACTGAGCACCTCGCGAACCTCGAATGTGAGGGCGGAGGGATCCTCGCTCATGCCCTCGAACCCACCGACCGATAGGTCTATGAGGTCGTTGATCCGCTGCAGCGCGGTCTCGGCCGACGTCGTGGCTTCCAGTAGTTGGATCGCTGGCTTATCAACTACCCCTTCGGATCGCGCCATCTTGACTGCTTCGAGGTCAACGTCGAAGAGAGCGTTGAGCACGTTCTCGACGTACTCCTCGGTGATCAGGCTCACGTCCTGGGGGATCACGTCGACCGGGGGGACCTCTGGCTCGGTCGTGGTCGAGCTGGTGGTGGTCTGCTCCGGGACCGACGTGACGGCGGCGCGGTCTCCGTCGTCGTCGTCGCCGCTGCACGCGCCGCTGAGGAGCGCCAAGCCGAGCAGGCCGGTGAGGAGCCGCCGCATCGCCCCGCAAGGTAGCGAACCGGACGACCGTCGGAAAATGCCCTTCGACCCCTTTCATCCCATCCCGGTGGCGGTGAATGGGGCGCCGGCAGGGGTGGCGCCTACCGTCGCGTCGCGATGGCCCCCCGACCTGACAAGCAGACCCGCCAGCGTCAGAACCGCCGCGAGCGCGAAGCACGGCTGGCCCGGTCGGCCCGAGCCGGCGAGGCGACGGCGATCTCGCGGGGCGAGCGCCCGGCGGCCTCCTCCGAGCCTGCGCCGGCCGCCGGCAAGGCGGCGACGAAGGACAGGCGTGGTCGGGAGAAGCGGCCGTCGCCGTTCACGATCCCGGGCCAGCGGGCCGTGGTCATGGCGTTCCTGTTCACGCTGGTGTCCGCCGCGACGCTGCTGCTCGCGCCGGTGCAGGTGCAGCGGGAGGTGGACGCCGACGATCCCGTGCTCGAAGACGTCGACGAGGACGACATCACCGAGGAGGAGGACGGCACGGTCACCTACGTCGACGATGCCAAGCTCCTCGACGAGGAAGGTCCCGCCGTCGCCGCCGGCGTCCTGCTCACGCCGATCCTGATCACCGGCGTCGCGGTGTGGGCGACGAAGAAGCCCCAGCGCTCGAACGTGTGGACGATGGCGCTGATCGCGCTCGCCGCGTACGTCTTCCTGTTCGCCGGGCCGTACGGGATCATCACGCTGCCGTCGATGATCGCCCTGGCCTTCGGTGGCTTCCAGTCCCGCCGGGCCGAGGGCAAGGAGCGCCTGGCGACGCTGCGGGCCGAGAAGGCGGCGAAGAAGCGAGGCGAGGGCGACGTGATCGACGTCGACGCCGTCGAAGACGCCGAGGACGACCACCGCTAACGTCGCCCCGCTCGGATCGACCCCCACGAGGAGACCCCCATGTCGGATGCCGCCAACGCCGCCCACGCCAAGTTCCAGGAGCTCATCGGCCAGGAGTCGGAGCCGGGCGAGTGGTTCGAGGTCAGCCAGGAGCGGATCAACCAGTTCGCCGACGTCACGATCGACCACCAGTTCATCCACATCGATCCGGAGGCCGCGAAGGAGACCCCCTTCGGCGGCACCATCGCCCACGGGTTCCTCACGCTCTCCCTGCTCACGCACCTCGGCTCCTCCATCAAGCAGGACCCGGAGACGTTCAAGGGCGTGGTCATGGGTGTGAACTACGGGTTCGACAAGGTGCGCTTCATCGCGCCGGTGCCCAGCGGATCCAAGGTTCGCGCCACCGCCGTGCTCAAGGACGCAGCCCTCAAGGGCAACGCCATCGACGTGACCCGCACCTACACGGTGGAGATCGAGGGCTCCGACAAGCCGGCGCTCGTCGCCGACTGGATCACCCGCCTCGTCTACGGATGAGCTCGTCGACCCTCACCGGTAGGTGGCGGTGAGGGTCGCCCGCTCGATCGCCAGCGCCTCCAGCGTCGCCACCGCCTCGGTGCCGTCCTCGCCCGCCACGATCCCGGACGGCTCGGGGAGGGCGTAGGCGCGCAGCTCGTACCGGTGGGGCGGGTCGTCCGGGGGCGGGCAGGGCCCGTCCCAGCCGATGACGCCCGAGCTGGCCCGGGCCACGGTGGCGGCGTCGGGGAGCGACGCGGGGTCGATGACGTCGGTGCCCGCCGGTAGGCCCGAGACCACCCAGTGGACGTATCCCTCGGCGTCGAGGTCGACCATCGCCACGGCGAGCTCGGCCGCCGAGGGCGGCGCGCCGGTGATCACGAGCCGGGGTGGTTCGTTGGCGCCGTCGCAGGTCAGGCGCGGGTCGATCGTCGCGCCCTCGGCGATCTCGACGCTGGCGAGGCGCATGGTCGTGAGCTCGGAGGTCGTGGCGGCGGGTGCTGTCGACGTCGTGGTGGACGGCGCCGGCGCGAGCGCCCGTCCGTCGTCGCCGCAGGCGGCGACGCCCGACGTGGCCAGCGCGAGCGCGACGAGCAGCCCTCGGGTCGACACGCTCGGAGGCGCTACTTCTTCGCCGGCGGCTCGGCGCGACCGTTGCCGGAGCGGTCGAGCAGCTCGGTGACCCCGGCGAGCGCGCCGGCGACGCCGGCGAGCTCGGTGGGCACGATGATCTTCGTGGCCTGACCGTCGCCCAGCTTCTGCAGGGTCTCGAGGTACTTGATGGCCAGCAGGTCGTTCGTGGGACCGCCGTCGTGGATGGCCTGGTAGACGGCACGGATGGCGGCCGCTTCGCCCTCGGCGACGGCGGCCTGGCGGAACTGCTCGGCCTGGGCGAACGTGCGCACCGCCTCGGCGCGGCCTTCGGCCTCGAGCACGGACTTGGCCTTCGAGCCCTCGGCCTCGAGGATCGCCGCCGCCTTGGCGCCCTCGGCCGAGGTGATGGCGGCCTCGCGCCGGCCCTGGGCCTCGGTGACCACGGCCCGCCGCGTGCGCTCGGCCTTCATCTGCTCGTGCATCGCCGACATGACGTCCGGCGGCGGATCGATCCGCTGGATCTCGACGCGCACGACCCGGACCCCCCACTTGTCGGTGGCGTCGTCGAGGATCTCCCGCAGCGCGACGTTGATCTTGTCCCTGGACGTCAGCGACTCGTCGAGCTGCATGTCGCCGATGACGTTGCGCAGGTTGGTCTGGGCGAGCTTGGTCACGGCCAGCATGAAGTTGGCGACGTTGTAGATGAGACGCTGCGGGTCGGTGGGCTCGTAGTAGACGACGGCGTCGACGGAGACGGTGACGTTGTCGGAGGTGATGACCTCCTGGGGCGGCACGTCGACCACCTGCTCGCGCATGTCGACGATGCGCATCGTGTCGACGAGCGGGATGATCAGGCGCAGGCCGGGGTCGACCGTCTCCTTGTAGCGGCCGAGGCGTTCGATGATGCCCCGCTGGTACGGCCGCACGATGCGCACGCCGGCCGCGACGTAGGCGAAGAGGAAGAAGCCGATGACGGCCAGGACGATGATGAGCGTCACGGGTACGGCCTTTCGGGGTGGCTGGTGGGGATGGGCAGGCCGGTGGGGAACACGATCACGCGGGTGCCGCGGACCTCGAGCACGGTGACGGGCGTCTGCTCGGCGATGGTGGAGCCGTCGAGCGACTGCGCCCGCCACTCCTCGCGCCCGATGCGGACGAGGCCGACCTCGTCGGGCCCCTCGGGCACCTCGGAGAGGACGATGCCGCGCTCGCCGACGAGGCGGGTGGCGCCGACGCCGAGCGGGTTGCGGGTGGAGGCGTCGAGCCGGCGGGCGACGCCCCGGAGCCCGAGGAAGGAGACGGCGGACAGGCCGACGAACACCAGCCAGCCCACGCCGATGGGGGCCCCGGCGAAGGAGACGACGGCGGCGCCGAGGGCACCGACCGCGAAGGGCGCGAGGAAGAACGTGCCGGCGGATGCCATCTCGCCGAGGCCGAAGGCCAGCGCAGCCACCAGCCAGACCCACCGCCACACCTCGGGGTCGTCCACGGGGGCGAGCGTACCGACCGGACCCCCGCCGGGCCGGGCGCCTCAGCCCCCGGGTTCGTCGACCCGCCGGAGCGCGTCCGGGTCGACGTCGGTGCCGTAGTCGAGCGCTTCGATCCGCTCCTCGCCCTGGTCGACGAGCAGCACGGCCCCCTCCCCGGACGCGCAGATCGTGCCCGTGACGCCCAGCTCCGGGTCGTCGCGACCGGGTCGGCGCTCGGTGACGAGGCAGCGGACCGCGACCCCGGACACCGTGCGCTGCTCGATCTCGAAGGTGAAGTCGTCGACCCGGGCGGCCAGCGCCTCGCGGAGCCGGTCGAGCGTGCCGCTGCGGAACACGCCCGGCGGTTCCACCAGCGAATCGGTGCGCTCGCAGGTGAACCGCTCGTCGTCGCCGTCTGGCGTGCAGGTGAAGGCCTCGCCGTCCACCACCTGGCGCACCTCCACGACCTCGCCGTCGGCGACCACGTCGACCCGCCGGTCGGGGGGCCGATTCCGGACCACCAGCTCGGTTCCCTCCTCGAGGCCGGGGAATCGGACCCGGTAGGTGGCGGTGTCCCCCCGGGCGAGCAGCGAGAGGAACTCGGCCACCTCCTCGTCGAGCCCGGCGTCGAGGCCGGCCTGCCGAGCCTGCGCGGCGCGCTCGTCGCCGGTGGCCTCGACCTCGTCGGGCTCCTCGCTGCAGCCCGCCAGCGCGCCACCGAGGAGGGCGCCGGTGGCGAGGAGCGCGGCGAGGACGTGTCGGCTCGGCACGGCCGGATGGTACGGACCGGCGGTACGGTGGCGGCAATGGCACCGCCCTCCCGCACCGTCCGGGCGCCCCGCTCCGTGGGCTCGTCGCTCGCCATCGGTGTCGGGGTCGGGATCGCCGCCGCGGCGATCGCCTTCTTCCTGATCGCCATCCCGCTGTACATGCTGGCGATGCTCGAGCCCGAGGGGCTCGACCGCCCCCTCGTGCGCACCGGGCTGTTCGCGGTGGCCATGCCCGTCGGTGTCGTGCTCGGCGCCGTGATCGGCGTGGTCGCCGGTCGCGTCGCCCGCCGTGGAGGCACCTGGACCCTCGACGACGGCGGCGACCGCTACAGCACCCGTTAGCGTTCGACGGGTGAACCCGCCCGACCGCTGCATCCTCACCGTGCACGCGCACCCCGACGACGAGTCGTCGAAGGGGGCGGCCACGATCGCCCGCTACAAGGCCGAGGGCGTGCGCACCGTGCTCGTCTGCTGCACCGACGGTGCCGCCGGCGACATCCTCAACCCGGCGATGGACCACGACCACGTCAAGGCCGACCTGGCCGCCGTGCGCGCCGCGGAGCTGGCCCGGGCCGCCGAGATCATCGGCTACGACGAGGTGATCCTCCTCGGCTACCGCGACTCCGGCATGCCCGAGACCGAGGCGAACGCGCACCCGGAGGCGTTCGCCAACGCCGACCTCGACGAGGCCGTCGGCCAGCTGGTGGCGATCATCCGCCGCGAGCGTCCCCAGGTCGTGGTGACCTACGGCGACGACCAGAGCGGCTACCCGCACCCCGATCACCTGATGGTCCACGACATCTCGATGCCGGCGGTGGAGCGCGCCGCGGACCCGTCGTGGTACCCCGAGGCCGGCGAGCCCCACCGGGTCGACAAGGTGTACTGGACCGGCTGGTCCCGGGCTCGCATCGTGGCCATGCACGAGATGTTCATCGAGCTCGGCAAGGAATCGCCGTACGACGACAGGTGGTTCGAGCGGCCCGACCAGGACCACCGCATCACCACGCGGGTGCACACCGGCGAGTGGGCCGACGTGCGCTGGGAGGCGCTGCTCGCCCACGCCACCCAGATCGACCCCGAGTCGCCGTTCTGGTTCGGCCTGCCCCGTGAGGTCGCCGCCACCGTGCACCCGTGGGACGAGTACATCCTCGCCGTGAGCCACGTCGAGTCCGACGAGTCCACCGGAGACCTGTTCGACGGCATCACGGCGGACGCCCCCGCCGGCGTCGACGTCTGATGGCGGGCGACGTCGCCCTGCTCAGCCAGGCGTGGCTCGACCTGCAGCGCGAGGCCACGGGAGCCCTCCCGCGCCGCCCGGGCGCCGCCGCCCGCATCGAGTACCGGGTGACCGGCGGTCCCGAGGGCGAGGTCGTGTTCCACTCCGTGCTGGAGGACGGCCGCCTGGTGGCCAACCGGCTGGGCCCCGCGGACGAGCCGGACTTCACGGTCCTCATCAGCCACGCAGACTTCGTGGAGGTCGTCCGCGGCGAGCTGGACCAGACCGTGGGGTTCATGCAAGGCCGGGTGAAGGTCACCGGGAACATCGGCCGCATGCTCTCGGTGCTGCCGGTGACGACGTCCGAGCCGTGGCGGGAGGCTGCTCGCAGCGTGTGGGCCGCCACCGCCCTGTAGGGCTACTCCTCCGGGACCGCGGTCGACTCGACCAGGAGGACGTGGTCCTCGTCGGTGATGTCGACCACCTCGTAGCGGCCGGGGTCGCTGAAGATCACCGACGTGGACTCGCCGGGGAAGAGCAGACCGGTGTCGATGCGGGTGCCGGCGCGGATGCCGTGGTCGTCGTCGCCGGTGATGCGGAACTCGACGAGGTCGTCGGCTTCGACCTCGAGGTCCTCGACGTCGAAGCCGTCGTCGCCCAGCCGGACCACGTGATCCGGTTCGGCGGGCACGTCCGGGAGGTCGTCTCGGGAGATCGCCCGCCGGTCGCTGTCGCAGGCCGCGCCGGTGAGGGCGAGCAGCGCGCAGACCGCGACGCCGGCGCGGCGGCGGGCCCTCATCCGGCCCGCTGCGCATCGCGCAGCTCGCGGTAGCCGACGAGCACGACCCCGGTCCGTTCCAGCAGGGCGCGCACCTCGGAACCGAGGACCAGATCGAGGTCGTCGACGCGCCCCGGCCAGGTGTCGCCCAGGGCCCGCACCTCGGGCGTGTCGACGGCCGGGTGGAGCTGGACCTCGGTGACGCCGGGCCGCAGGTCGAAGATCGCCCGCTCGACCTGCTTGCGGCTGCCCACGCCACGGGCGTGCACGAGGTGGTCGGGGAAGAGGATGCCCTCCTCGGCGGCGAGGTCCCGGAAGGGGAACCCGATGCGGCGCTGGGTCGAGGCGCCGGAGAGGCGGATGGGCAGGGCGTGCTCGACGGCGAGGTCGAGGTACACGTCGAACAGCTCGGGCCGCAGCTGCATGACCGCCATGTGGCTGTCCAGGTGGCTGACGTCGAAGCCCCACAGGATCGCCCGCTCGATCTGGGCGCGGCACTCCCGCCGGACCTCGTCGAGGTCGGCGTGCTCCCAGACGTCGACGTTCGTGCGGGGGAAGCCGCCGTCGCCGTCGAGCAGGGACGGGGCGTGGGTGATGGGACCCCAGCGGTACAGGTCGAGCTCGGCGGTGAGCGTGAGGTGCACGCCGACGTCCTCGCCCCGGTAGTGGCTGGCGGCCTCGCGGGCCCAGGGCGCGGGCATCATGATCGCCGAGCTCGTGCCGAGGCCGTCGCGCAGGGCGCGGTAGACGCCGTGGTTGGCGGCGTGGCACAGGCCGAGGTCGTCGCAGCTGATGATCAGCAGGCGTGCGTCGGGGGGATGTCCCAGGCGCTCGGCGAGGCTCGGCACGGCCGCAACCTATCCAGCGGCGTCCGGCGTGAGGTCGACATCCGGCCCGCCGCAGACGCCCCACAGCCCGCGGCCGGCGGCGCTGGCCGCGGCCTCGGCGGCGACCAGCCGTGGGTAGAGGGCCTCGTTGTCGCCGTAGGTCACGGCATCGGCGTAGCCCTGCTCGACCATCGCCAGGTTCACGAGCAGGTCGTCCTCGACCCGGTGGACGTAGGCCAGGAGCCGGCCGTACTGGTCGCGGGCGACGCGGTCTCGCTCGAGGCGGACCTCGGTACCCTCCGGGACCAGCGAGGCGAGGTAGGTCGACGCCTCGGCGCCGTAGCACTGGACCGGACGGTCCGGGGCCACCGACTCGGGCGTGTCGACGCCGATGAGGCGGACCCGCTCGGTGCGCCCGTCGATGCGGACGTCGAGCGTGTCGCCGTCGACGAGGTGGGTCACGACGCCGCGGTCGGAGCCGGCCGGCCGACCGGAGGGCTGGGGAGACGCGCAGGCGGCCGCCACGGTGGTGGCGGCCGCGAGCAGGACGAGAGGGATCGAGCGCCACACGGCGGTCCTCCGGTGCTGGTGCGAGACGGGGGAAGGGTGCGGGCTCGGGGGGTCCACGGGGGGCGGAGCCCCCCGTGTGATCAGACGCGCTGGATGATGGTGCCGGTGCCGAGGCCACCGCCGCAGCACATCGTGATGAGCGCGTTCTCCTTGTCGGCGCGCTCCAGCTCGTGCAGCGCCTTGGTCAGCAGCACGGCACCGGTTCCACCCAGCGGGTGGCCGAGGGCGATGGCGCCGCCGTTGGGGTTGACGGTGTCCATGTCCGGGTCGTGCTCCTTGGCCCAGGACAGCACGACGGAGGCGAAGGCCTCGTTGATCTCGGTCACCCCGATGTCGGACATCTTCATGCCGGTGCGGGCGAACAGGTGCGACGTGGCGTCGATGGGACCGGTGAGCATGAGGACCGGGTCGACGCCGACGTTGCAGGTGTCGACGATGCGGGCCTTCGGGGTGAGGCCGAGGGCCCGGGCCTTGTCGGCGGTCATCAGCAGCACGGCGGCGGCGCCGTCGGAGATCTGCGAGGAGGAACCGGCGGTGTGCACGCCGTCGGGGCGGGCGACCGGCTTCAGCTGGGCCAGCTTCTCGAGGCTGGTCTCGCGCAGGCCCTCGTCCCGGGTGACGGTGTGGGTGCTGTCGAGCAGGTTGCCGTCCTCGTCGGCGTCGTGTGCGGTGACCGGCACGATCTGGGTGGCGAAGCGGTCCTCGGCCCAGGCCCGGGCGGCCAGCTCCTGCGAGCGGAGGCCGAACTCGTCGGTGTCCTGGCGGGAGATGCCCCACTTGTCGGCGATGCGCTCGGCACCCTCGAACTGGGAGGTCATCTCGTAGCGGCCGAAGTAGGTCTTGGGGATCGGGATGCCGAGGCCGAAGTCCTTGCGGCCCGAGGAGCCGATCGGGATGCGGCTCATGACCTCGACGCCGCAGGCGACGGCGACGTCGACCGCGCCGCCGGCGACGAGCGCGGTGGCGAGGTTGGTGGCCTGCTGCGAGGACCCGCACTGGGTGTCGACGGTGGTGGCGGCGACCGACTGGGGCAGGCCGGCGGCCAGCCAGGCGGTGCGGCCGATGTTGAAGGCCTGCTCGCCGACCTGGGAGACGCAGCCGGCGACGACCTGGCCGACCTCGGCGGGATCGATGCCCGTGCGGTCGATCAGGGCCTTCTGGGCGACGCCGAGCAGCTCGCCCGGGTGCATGGTGGACAGGCCTCCGCCGCGGCGACCCACGGGGGTGCGGACGGCGTCGATGATCACAACCTCGGTCATGCGGGGCAGTGTAGGGCGGTTCTTGACCGGACGGTCAAGGGCGGCTCAGGCGGCGTGGGCGTGGTCGTCGCCCGCCCGGCCCGTGCGGTCGGCGTGCGTGCGGGCGACGGTCTCGGCGAGGGCGGCCCGCGCCTTGGCCAGGCCCTTGCGCCCCGCCTCGCGGCTGCGGGGGTCGAGGTGGAAGGCCGTGCGGGGCTCGAGGGTGGGGAGGCGGGTCTGCGTTGCCATGTCTCCATCCTCCTCAGGGGGTCTGACAGGAACTCCGTTACCTTCAGCACCGATGGACGCCAAGATGTTCCTGGGGCTCGAGCCGACGCACAACCCGACCCGCTGGTACCTACCCGTCAGCCCCGGCGTCTCGACCAGGGGGGCGTTCCTGTGGGGTGGCTGCGGCCTCGGGGCCGGCATCGAGGCGATGGAGCGCACCACCGGGCGCAAGGTCATCTGGGCGACGGCCCAGTACCTCTCCTACGCCCGCACGGGCTCGATCATGGACATCGACGTGATCGTGGCGAACGAGGGGCGGAACATCACCCAGGCCCGGGCGGTGGGTCACGTGGGCGATCGGGAGATCCTCACCGTGAACGCCGCCCTCGGCCACCGCGACGTCCCGGCGTCGGGGATGTGGGAGGAGATGCCGGACGTCCCGGCGCCGGAGGACTGCGAGACCCGCTTCGGGGCGGCGCCCGACGAGGAGGGCCTCACCGACGGGATGATGTCCCGCCTCGACTTCCGCCTCGCCGCGGCGCGGGACCACGAGCACGTCGAGGGCAACCCGATGCCCGGCGGCCGCTGCGCGATGTGGGCGCGGATGCCCGACGTGCTCGACATGTCGGGTGCGTCGCTGGCGATCCTCGGCGACTACGTGCCCTTCGGCCTCGGCCAGGCCCTGGGGCGCCGGGCGGGCGGCAACAGCCTCGACAACACGCTGCGGGTGGCCGACCTCGTGCCCACCGAGTGGGTGCTGCTCGACATCCAGGTCCACGCCATCGCCAACGGCTTCGGGCACGGGCTCGTGCACCTCTGGACCCGCGACGGCACGCTGCTGGCCACGGCCTCGCAGTCGACGATCCTGCGCTTCCACGAGGAGTTCGAGGAGCGGAAGCGCCGGCTGCGCCAGGAGCCGCCGCCCGCGGCCTGACCCGGCGCCGGCTACTTCGGCAGGCGCATCGACATGAACAGGATGTGCTCCCGCTCGTAGGAATCGGCCATGTCGGGGTGCTTCTCGCCCAGGTGGGCGAAGGCCACCTCCACCAGCTCGTCCTCGGTGTCGCCGGTGAGGCGGTCGCCGCAGGGGCACTGCAGCACGTGGTGGTACTCCCGCTCGGTCGAGCTCATGGCGGGCACGGTAGCGAGCCGAGCCGTGGCACGATGCGCCGATGCAGCGCTACGGAATGACCGTCCCCCTCGGCGGCCCGCTCCACAGCCAGCGGGAGCAGTTCGAGGAGCTCGTCGACCTCGGCTACACGGACGTGTGGTCGGCGGAGGCCGACGGCCACGACGGGTTCACGCCGCTGGCGCTGGCCTCGGTGTGGACCCCGTCGCTGCGCCTCGGCACGGCGATCATCCCTGCCTACACGCGGGGCCCCGCCTGCCTGGCCCAGTCGGTCGGCTCGCTGGCGCAGGCCGCCCCCGGGCGCTTCGCCATCGGCATCGGGTCGTCCTCGAACGTCATCGTCGAGCGCTGGAACGGCATCGACTTCGACGAGCCCTACAAGAAGGTGCGCGACGTCGTCCGCTTCCTGCGGCTGGCGCTGTCCGGGGAGAAGGTGAAGCAGGACTTCGACACCTTCTCCATCAACGGCTTCAAGCTCGGCGCCCTGCCGCCGGAGCCCGTGCCGATCCTCGTGGCCGCCCTGCGGGAGGGGATGCTGAAGCTGGCCGGGCGCGAGGGCGACGGCGCGATCATCAACTGGCTCTCGGCCGACGACGTCTCGCAAGTGGCGCCGATCGTGCAGGCGGC
>DASUEE010000348.1:0-6642 GCA_036275235.1 Acidimicrobiales bacterium
GTCGCCATCTACACGCCGCTGGCGTGGATCGACCGGCGCATCGACAGCGTCACCGGTCTCGGCCTCGTCTTCACCGGCACGATCATCGGCCTGCTGCTCGCCTACGTCGTGCGCTTCCACGCGATGGCGCTCTCGGCGCTCGCGGCGCGGATGAGCCGCATCGACGAGTCGCTCGACGACGCCGCGCGCTCGCTGGGCGCCGACCGCTCGCGCGTGCTCAGCGAGGTCCACCTGCCGCTGCTGTGGCCGGGCATGCTCACCGCGGCGCTGCTGGTCTTCGTCGAGGTCATGAAGGAGCTGCCCGCCACCGCGCTGCTGCGCCCGCTCGGTGGCGACACCCTCGCGATCACGGTCTGGGAGTCCACCAAGGACTCCCGCTTCGACGTCGCCGCCCTGCCGGCGCTGCTCATCGTCGCCGTCAGCCTGGTCCCGGTGATCCTCCTCGTGCGCCTCCTCCGCAGCAGCGGCTGGCAGGAAGCGGCGGAAGGCCTCTGACGTCCGGTTCCGTGCGCTCGCCGGCGGCGACGTGTGGGCGCATCACGACCTGCGGGGCCGGATCCGTCCAACCGACGAGCCGCGCGGCGCACCTGTGGACGGATCGAGCCCCCACGGGCCGGATCGGTCCGCACGTCCGGCGGGCCGGCGATCCGTGAGCGGATCGAGCCCACCCAGGCCGAATCTGCCCACACGTCGAGCTGCCCTCCGGCAGCCGGCGCTACCGTCCGCGCCCATGTGGAGCGAAGCGGACATCCCCGACCAGACCGGCAAGGTGGCTGTCGTCACCGGCGCCAACGGCGGCCTCGGCCTCCAGACGGCCCGGGCGCTGGCCGGGCACGGCGCCCACGTGGTGATGGCGGTGCGGGACCAGGCCAAGGGCGACGCCGCCGAGGCCGAGATCCGCCGCCACGCCCCCGACGCGTCGCTCGAGCGGGTCGCCCTCGACCTCGGCGACCAGGGCTCGGTGCGCGAAGCGGCGGCCGCGATCGCTGACGCGCACCCGTCGATCGACCTGCTCGTGAACAACGCCGGCGTGATGGCGATGCCCGAGCGCCAGACCGCCGACGGCTTCGAGATGCAGTGGGGCGTCAACCACCTCGGCCACTGGAGCCTCACCGCGGAGCTGCTGCCCGCCCTGCTGCGCGCCGCCGCGGCCGGCCGGCGCCCCCGGGTGGTCACGGTCACGAGCGTCGCCCGGTTCAGCGGCGGACCGGTCGACCCGTCGAACCCGAACCTCACCGGCCGCTACCAGCCGTGGAAGGCCTACGGGCAGGCCAAGCTCGCCAACTTCCACTTCGGCCTCGGCCTGCACCGCGAGCTGCGGAAGGCGCAGGTCGACGCGATGAGCCTCCTCGCCCACCCGGGCCTCACGAACACCGACCTGCAGGCCCGCACCCGTCGCGAGGGCGGCGCCGGCATCAGCGGTGCCCTCTCGGACAAGGCCACCGACGTCATCGGCATGTCGCCCAGGGCCGGCGCCCGCATGCAGCTGCGGGCCGCCACCGACCCCTCGGCGCGCAGCGGCCAGCTGTACGGCCCGGCCTTCGCCGGGTTCGGCCCGGCCGTGGTCCGGCCGATCCTTCGGCGCTGGGACCTCGACCGGCGCATCGACGAGCTGTGGCAGGTGTCGGAGTCGGAGACCGGCATCGCCCTCGACGTCGCCGCCGCCCGGGACGCCCTCGGCTCCTGACCCACCCCTCTCGGAACTGGCAGCGGCTCCGTCGCACCCGCGTTCGGAACTGGCAGCAGCTCCGTTGCACACCCCGTCGGAACTGGCAGCGGCCCCTCCCACGCCCTCCGCACCAGGCGCAGCCGTAGGGTCGCCGGCATGCGCATCGGCATGAACGGCTCGTCGCTCCTCGTCCGCCCGGACGTCGACGCCATCACCACCGACATCGTCACCGCCGAGGCCGAGGGCTTCACCTCGTACTGGCTCGCCCAGACCGGGCTCGCCGACGCCCTCGGAGTGCTCGCCGCCGCCGGGCCGGCCACGAACGTGGTGGAGCTCGGCACCGCGGTGATCCCCACGTGGACGCAGCACCCGATGGCGCTCGCCGCCAGCGCGCTCACCACCCAGGCGCTCACCCACGGTCGGCTCGTGCTCGGCATCGGCCTGTCCCACCAGCCGGCGGTCGAGCACCGCTGGCACATGACCTGGGAGAAGCCGGTCCGCCACCTGCTCGACTACCTCGACGTGCTGCAGCCGCTGCTCGCCGGCGAGACCGTGCAGCACCGCGGTGAGGTGTGGAGCCTGACCAACGAGAGCCCGATGCCCCGGCCGGCCGAGCAGGCGCCGAAGCTCATGCTCGCCGCCCTCGGCGACCAGACGCTGCGCATCGCCGGCCGCCGCACCGACGGCACCATCCTGTGGTGCGTCGGGCCCCGCACGATCGAGACCCACATCGCACCTCGGATCCGCGAGGCGGCGGCGGAGGTCGACCGCCCGGATCCGTCGATCGTGTGCAGCATCCCGTGCTGGGTCACCGACGAGCCCGAGCGGGCCCGCGAGGTGATCGGGAAGCTGCTGGCGGGGTACGCCGATCTCCCGTCTTACCGGGCGATGCTCGACATCGAGGGCGTCCACGGCCTGGCCGAGCTGTCCTTCGTAGGCAGCGAGGACGAGGTGCGCGACGGCCTCGGCGCCGTGGCCGAGGCGGGCGCCACCGACTTCACCGCCGTGGTGATGGGCCGCGACCCGGACGAGACGGCCCGCACCCGGGCGCTCCTCGCGGCGGTCGCCGCCGGCCGCTGACGAGCCCGGCGACGCCGACGCCCGGCGGCGCGCAACGCAGCCGCTGCCAGTTCCGACGGGGCGCGCAACGCAGCCGCTGCCAGTTCCCGAGAGGGCGCGCAACGCAGCCGCTGCCAGTTTCCGAGAGGCGCGCAACGGAGCCGCTGCCAGTTCAGGAAGGGCGCTGGTCAGATGAGGGCCTCGACGAGGAACGGGCCGTCCTCGGCGAGGCCTCGCTGGAGGCCGTCGCGCAGCTCGTCGAGCGTGGTGGCCTGCACGCCCTCGACCCCGAAGCCGCGGGCCAGCGACACCCAGTCGAGCGCCGGCGAACCGAGATCGGTGAGCGAGCGGGCCTGCGGACCGGGGTCGTCGTTGCCCGTGCGGTGCAGCTCCATCTGCAGGATGCGGTAGGCCCGGTTGGCGCAGACCACCACGGTCACGTCGAGGCCCTCCCGCGCCATCGTCCACAGCGCTTGCAGCGTGTAGAGGCCCGAGCCGTCGGCCTGGAGCGCGATGACCTTGCGGTCCGGCGCCGCCACCGCAGCGCCCACCGCGGCCGGCAGGCCCTGACCGATGGCGCCGCCGGTGAGCGAGAAGGACTCGTGCGGAGCGGCCCCGCCGGCGCCGATGGCCCAGCCGAGACCGGACGTCGCCGCCTCGTTGACGACGATCGCGCCCTCGGGCTGGACGGCAGCCACCAGCTGGCCCATCGTGAACATGTCGAGGTCGCCGGTGGGCACGGCGGCCCGCTCGACGTCGGGGAGGTCGGCGGGCGGGCACTCGAGCGCGTCGACCAGGGCGTCGAGGCCGAGGTGACCCCGGGACCCGGGCGGGCACAGGGTGACGACCTCGGCACCTTCGGGCAGGAGGTGGCTGCGGCCGAGCGACTGGTAGCCGAAGAACGCCACCGGCTCGCGGGTGCCGGCACAGACCAGGGTGCGCACGCCGGCGAAGGCGTCGACGGCCTGCTCGGGGAAGTAGGGGATGGCGTCGAACCGGGGGAGGCCGAGGCCGCCCTCGAGCACGGCGGGGAACGTGTCGACCCAGACCTTCGCGCCGGTGTCGGCGGCGAGCCGCTGGGCGGCCAGCAGCTCGGCCCGGCGCACGACGCCACCGAGGAGGATGGCCACGCCGTCGCCCGATCGCAGCCGGGTGGCGGCCACACCGACGGCGTCGCCGTCGACCGGGTCGGCGGCCTCGACCGGGTTGCCGACGTCGTGGAGGTCGGCGGCGCCCCACGCGGCGTCCTGCGGGACGATGAGCGTGGCCACGCCCGAGGGCGGACCCATCGACGCCGCCACGGCCTCCACCATCGCCGCCGATCCGTGGGGCGCGCTGGTGACCCGTTCGACGTGCCGGGACACCGGCCGGGCCAGCGACTCGATGTCGCTGGTGAGCGGGGCGTCGACGGCGAGGTGCCAGGTGGCGTGGTCGCCGATGAGGTTCACCACCGGCGTGTGCGCCCGCCGGGCGTTGTGCAGGTTGGCGATGCCGTTCGCGAACCCCGGCCCCAGGTGCAGCAGCGTGAGCGCCGGGCGCCCGGTGACCCGGCCGTAGCCGTCGGCCGCACCCGTCACCACCCCCTCGAACAGGCCGAGGATCCCGCGGATGCCAGGGACGCGGTCGAGCGCGCCGACCAGCTCCATCTCGGTGGTGCCGGGGTTGGCGAAGCACACCTCGATCCCCTGGTCGACCGCCGATCGCAGCATGAGCTCGGCACCGTTCACGTGAGGTCCCTCCCGGGGTCGCGGTGGACGTCGGCCCGGACGCGGGCGCGACGGGGCACGTCGTCGACGACGTACCCCTGGCTGGCGAGCGACCGCTCGAGCACCTCGGCGCTCGCGCCATCGCGGGTCTCGACCAGCAGCTCGATCTCGGTGACCCGGGCGGAGTGCACCCCGAACTCTCGGTGGTGCCACAGGTCGATGATGTTCCCGCCCGCACGTCCCACGGCGGCGGTCAGCTCGCCCAGCGCACCAGGGGTGTCGGGCACCTCGATGACGAGCCGGCACAGCCGTCCGGTGCGGGCGAGGCCGCGCATGATCACCCCCGACAGCAGCCGCAGGTCGATGTTCCCGCCCGACAGCAGGAGGCCCACCGTGCGGCCGGCGAAGCGCTCGGGCTCGTGGAGGAGCGCGGCGAGCGGCGCCGCGCCCGCCCCCTCGGCGACGGTCTTCTCCAGCTCGAGGAACCAGACCACCGCCTCCTCGATGAGCCGCTCCGGCACGGCGACGACGTCGTCGGCCATCACGTCGATGATCTCCCTCGTGAGGCGACCCGGGCTCTTCACCGCGATGCCCTCGGCGATGGTGGGTCCCCACGTGGGATCGGGTGGCTCCACGGGGCGGCCGGTGGCAGCCCGCATCGCGGCGTTCAGCTCGGACTGCACCCCGATGAGCTCGACCTCGGGAGCCACGGCACGTGCCGCGATGCAGGCGCCGGCGAAGAGACCACCGCCGCCCACCGGGACGAGCAGGGCGTCGAGGGGCGGTGCGTCCTCCAGGACCTCGAGGGTGCAGGTGCCCTGCCCGGCGATGACGGCCGGGTCGTCGTAGGGCGGGATGAAGGTGGCGCCGTCCTCCTCGGCGATCCGCAGCGCGACCGCCTTCGCCTCGTCGAGGTCCGCGCCGGCGAGCACGACCCGGGCCCCGTTGTCCTCGGTGGCCGAGATCTTGGTGGCCGGGGTGCCGATCGGCATGACGACCGTCGAGCGGATGCCGAGGAGCGTGGCGTGGTGCGCGACCGCCTGGGCGTGGTTGCCGGCCGACATGGCCACCACGCCGGCCGTCGCCTGCTCGGGCTCCAGCTGCAGCAGGCGGTTGCGGGCCCCTCGTTCCTTGAACGAGGCCGTGTACTGCAGGTTCTCGAACTTGATCCACACGTCGGCGCCGGTGATGGCCGACAGCGTCTGGGACCGGGAGATGGGGGTGCGGACCACGGCGTCACGGATCGCCTCGTGCGCGGCACGGACGTCGTCGATGGTCACCGCGAGGCGTCCGGTGCGCACGGCGTGCATCGTGTCACGCGCGCGGCGGCTCCGGACCCGACGGCCGTAGGCTCTCGGGCATGGCGACGTACAGCACGCCCGAGTGGCACCCGGCGTTCGAGGAGTACTGCGAGGCCATCTGGGAGCTCGCCGAGGACGACATCGCCGTGATCCAGGCCCGGATCGCCGAGCGGCTCGACGTGTCACGCCCGGCCGTGTCCGAGATGATCCGCAAGCTCGACGCCGAGGGCCTCGTCGCCACCGAGGGCACCCGCATCTCCCTCACCGCCGACGGGCTGCGCCTGGCCGAGCGGGTCGTGCGCCGCCACCGCCTCGCCGAGCGGTTCCTCACGGACATCCTCGGCCTCTCCTGGGCGGTCGCCCACCAGGAGGCGGGCAAGTGGGAGCACGTCATGTCCAGCGACGTCGAGGAGGCCATGGACCGGCTCCTCGGCTCCCCCACCACCTGCCCCCACGGCAACCCCATCCCCGGCTCCGGCTACGACGCCCCGGACACCCGTCCCCTCGCCGACGTGCGCGTCGGCACCGGCTTCGTGGTGTCACGCATCCCGGAGGAGCTGGAGTTCACCCCCGGCCTGCTGGACTTCCTCGAGGACGCCATGGTCACCCCCGGCACGCCAGGCACGGTCACCGCGTCCTCTCCCGACGGCACCACCACCGTGGAGATCGACGGCCACACCGTGGGCATCGGCGCGTTCGCCAGCGAGCGCATCCTCGTCAGCGCCAGCTGACCCGTCGGGTCAGAGGTTGGTGGCGATCAAGCCGACGCCGAAGGCGGCGAAGAGCACCGACGACCCGATGCGGATGGCGTTCTCGGGGAGGCGGGCGCCGGTGGCCCGACCCACGAACACGCCCACGAAGCCGCTCAGGATGATGCCGATCGTGGCGCCCACCCAGACGAGCACGG
>DASUEE010000349.1:0-5815 GCA_036275235.1 Acidimicrobiales bacterium
TCGCCCTCGGCGCGCTGCTCCCAGCCCTCCGGGAGCAGGTCCGGCGCCAGCTCGGCGAGCGGGGCGAGCACGAAGCGGCGCTCGAACATCCGGGGGTGCGGGACCTGCAGGTCCGGTTCGTCGACCCCGATGCCGTCGATCCACAGCACGTCGACATCGAGGGTGCGGGGCCCCCAGCGCTCCTGGCGGACCCGTCGGGCGTCCTGCTCGAGCCGCTGGCACAGGGCGAGCACGTCGGCCGGAGCGAGCTCGTCGGGGGCGGCGCCCTCGGCGACCACGGGCAGGTCGAGGGCCACGACGATGTTCAGGAAGCGTCCCTGCTCGGGGCCGCCGACGGGTTCCGTCTCGTAGACGTCGGACACGCCGACCACCCCGGGGAGCGCGTCCACGGCGGCCCGCAGGAACCCGGCGCGGTCACCGAGGTTCGACCCCAGGCCGAGCAGGACGCGGGTCACCTCGTCAGGCGCGCTCGCGGTGCAGGCGCACCGCGCTGGCGGCGACGTCGCGCGGGATCGGCGGGCGGAGCTTGGTGACGGTGACGGTCACCGCCGAGGTGCGCTGGTCGACGGCGAGGGCGGCGTCGGCGGCCACCGCCGCCAGCCGCTCGAGGAGCGCCACGGGACCGGCGGTGACGGCGTCGGCCACGGCCACCGACACCGCGCCGTAGTCGACCGTGTCGGCGACGTCGTCGCTGCGGGCGGCGTCGGACAGGTCGACGTGCAGGGCCAAGTCGATCGACAGCGGCTGCAGCTGCGCCCGCTCGGCCTCCGGCACGCCGACGTGGGCGAGCACCCGCAGGCCGTGGACGAGGATCTCGCCCTGGCTCACGCCTCGCCCTCGCCGGGTGGCACGGCGTCGTCCGCGGCGCCACCGGTGGGGTCGAGCTCGGCGGCCGACTGCGGCTCGGGCGTCGGCGGCGCGGTGGTCCCCGGCTCCGGCAGACGGGGCGCCAGCGCCACGAGGGTGCGGGCGTCGGGCCCGAGCTGGCGGTGCAGCAGCTGCTCGACGATCGAGATCGCCTGGGGCGGCCCGGGCACGAGCTTGTTCCACAGCACGTAGGCGGCCATCAGGCCGGCGAGGCGGTCGCCGAGCTCGTCCTGGTGGAGGACGACCTTGCCGCCCTCGAGCAGCAGCTGGCGCAGCTCCGGGAAGAACCGTGTGAGGTACGCCTCCTGGTCGCCGTGGCGGTGGAAGGGCCGGTGCCGCCAGGGCATGCCCATCTCGTCGTAGTTGTGCAGGTTGTGCGGGGAGACGGCGAGGGACACCACCATCGTGAACCCCTGCTCGCGCAGCCAGATGATCTCCTCCTGGCGGCGCACCTTGCGGTGGTTCTGCCCGTACCCGCCAGGGCGCTCGCACACGGCGAGCTTCCCCTGGAGGACCCAGGTGAAGTTGCGGGGCTCGATCCCCTGGGCCCACTTGCCGCGCGCGGCCATCAGCCGGCGGCCCCCGCCGACGCGACCGCGTCGAGCGCCGCCACGGTGGCGCGGACGTCGTGCACGCGGATCATGGCGGCCCCCATCGTGGCAGCCCAGGCGGCCGTGGTGATCGATCCTTCGAGGCGGTCGTCGGGGCCCGGGACCTCGTCGGTGCCGTCGGCGTCGCGCATCGCGGCACCGAGGAACCCCTTGCGCGAGGTGCCCACCAGGACGGGGATCCGCGTCGCGACGAGCTGGTCGAGCGCGCCGAGGAGGGTCCAGCTGTGGTCCGCCGTCTTCCCGAAGCCGATGCCGGGGTCGATCCAGACCTCCTCGACGCCGGCCCGCCGGCCCCGCTCCGCGGCCTCGACCAGGAAGTCGAGCACCTCGGTGACCACGTCGTCGTAGCGGGGGTCGCGCTGCATCGTGGCGGGCTCGCCCTTCATGTGCATCGCCACCCACGCGGCGCCCGCCGAGGCCGCGACCTGCTCGAGGGACGCCGACACGTCGTTCACGATCGTGGCGCCGGCGGCGAGGGCGGCGGCGGCGACCTCGGCGTGGCGGGTGTCGACCGACAGGCGGCGCCCGGCGGCCTCGGCCACCGGCGACAGCGCCTCGAGCACCGGGACCACCCGGGCCAGCTCGACGTCGATGCCCACGGGGTCGGCGCCCGGTCGGGTGGACTCGCCGCCCACGTCGACGACGTCGGCGCCCTCGTCCAGCAGGGCGCGCCCGTGGGCGACGGCGGCGTCGAGGTCGGCCCACGCCCCGCCGTCGGAGAAGGAGTCCGGGGTGACGTTGAGCACCCCCATGACCTGCGGGCGCATGGGCCGCGCACCCTATCGACCGGTCTGCGCCCGCCGGACTGGACGCCGTCGACGACGCTGCGGCTACTGTCGGCGGCTGGTGGAGTGACGAAGTCCGGTGAGATCCCGGCACTGTCCCGCAACGGTGATGCCGCTGCCCCTCGGGGTGCGTGGCCGAGTCCGGTCGAGCCCTGCACCACGGACCAGAAGCACCCTCGAGGCAAGGGTCGGTTCGACCGGCAGCCCTGTCGATCGAGCGCACCGGACCTCGACGACAGGAGGACCCGCATGCGCACCCCCACCCACCGACTGCTCGTGGCCGTCGTGGCCGCCCTCGCCCTCGTGCTCGCCGCCTGCGGCGACGACGACGACAGCGTCGCCAGCAGCGGCGATGCCGCCACCCCCGCCACCGAGGCCGCCGAGGACGGCGGCTCCGATGCCACCGCTGACGAGGGCACGTTCCCCGTCACCGTGACCGTCGGCGGCGCCGACACGACGATCGAGTCCCGACCCGAGGCGATCGTCTCGCTGTCCCCGACCGCCACCGAGGTCCTCTTCGCGATCGGCGCCGGCGATCAGGTCGTGGCCGCCGACGAGTTCTCGACCTTCCCCGAGGACGCACCCACCACCGATCTCTCCGGGTTCGACCCGAACCTCGAGGCGATCATCGCCGAGGAGCCCGACCTGGTGGTGCTCGAGGGTGACCGCAACGACGTGGTCGCCGGACTCGCCGCAGCGGACGTCACCACGCTCGTCGTGCCGGCGGCGGCCACCCTCGACGAGACCTACGCCCAGATCGAGGCGATGGGCGCGGCCACGGGGCACGTCGGCGACGCCGCCGAGCTCGTCGGCCAGATGCAGGCCGACATCGACGAGCTCGTCGCCCAGGTGCCCGAGCGGGACGAGCCGCTGACCTACTACCACGAGCTCGACGACACGCTGTTCAGCGTCACCTCCGACACCTTCATCGGCGAGATCTACGCGCTGGCCGGCCTCGAGAACGTCGCCGACGCCGCCGACCCCGAGGGCGAGGCGGGCGGCTACCCGCAGCTGTCCGCCGAGCTGCTCGTCGAGGCCGACCCCGACCTCATCTTCCTGGCCGACACCAAGTGCTGCGCCCAGGACGCCGAGACGGTCGCCGCCCGCCCCGGCTTCGCCGACCTGACGGCGGTCCGGGAGGGCAACGTGATCGAGCTCGACGACGACATCGCCTCGCGCTGGGGACCGCGGGTCGTGGACTTCCTGCGGGCGATCGTGGAGGCGACGGCCGACGTGGACGCCGCCGTCCCGGCCGGATGAGGCTGCCGTGACCACCGCGACCGACGGCGCAGGTGCGGCCACCAGCCGGCCCGCACCGCCGTCGGTGGCGCGCCCCGTCGCCCCCGAGGACGAGGTCGGCGACCTCCCCGACGCCACGCGCCTCACCGCGGGGTGGCTCCTGCTCGGCCTCGGCGCCGTCGCCGCATCCGCCCTGGTCGGGCTGGCGGTGGGTCCGGTGACCGTGCCGGTGCACCGGGTGGCGCTCGAGCTGGCCGACCGCCTGCCGTTCGTCGACGTGGACTCCGGGTTGAGCCGGGCGCAGGCGGCGATCGTGTGGGACATCCGGACCCCGAGGGTGGTGCTCGGCCTGCTGGTCGGCTCGCTCCTCGCCGGCTCGGGCGCCGGGTACCAGGCCGTGTTCCGGAACCCGTTGGCCGACCCGTACCTGCTCGGCATCGCCGCCGGCGCCGGCCTCGGGGCGACCCTCGCAATCGTCACCGGCGCCGGTGACGGCATCGGCAGCCTCGACGCGGTCCCGGTGTTCGCGTTCGCCGGCGCGCTGCTCGCCGTGGGCGCGGCCGCGGCGCTCAGCGTGCGGCGCGACGGCACGGGCGGTCCGGCCACGCTCATCCTCGCCGGCGTGGCCGTCGCCGCGTTCTTCACCGCCGCCCAGACCTACGTGCAGCAGCGCCACGCCGACACCCTCCGCCAGGTCTACGCCTGGATCCTCGGTCGCCTCTCCACCAGCGGCTGGGACGAGGTGCTGCTCCTGCTCCCCTACGTCGCCGTGTGCGGGGCCGTGCTGCTCGTGTCGGTCGGCGCGCTCGACGTGCTGGCCGTCGGCGACGACGAGGCCCGGTCGCTCGGGCTCCACCCCCGCCGCATCCGGGCGGCCGTGCTCGTGGCCGCCTCGCTGGCCACCGCGGCGGCCGTCGGCGTCAGCGGGCTCATCGGCTTCGTCGGCCTGGTGGTCCCCCACGCCGTGCGCCTCGTGGCCGGGGTCGGCAACCGCCGGGTGGTCCCGTTGTCGCTGCTGCTCGGCGGGGCGTTCCTCGCCCTCGCCGACGTGCTGGCCCGCACGGTGCAGTCCCCAGCGGAGCTGCCGATCGGTGTGATCACCGCCTTCGTCGGCGCGCCGTTCTTCCTGGCCATCCTGCGATCGAGGAGCGCGCTGTGACCCCGATGGCGGTGGAGTGGGAGGGCGTGGGCGTCGAGCTCGGCGGCCGGCGCGTCCTCGACGGCGTGACGCTCGCCGTCCCGGCCGGCGGGTGGTTCTCGCTGATCGGACCGAACGGCGCCGGCAAGACCACGCTCATCCGCACCCTCGCCGGCACGGCGCCCCACGAGGGGACGCTGCGGGTCGGGGGGCGCAGCGCGCAGGACCTCGGCGTGCGGGACCGGGCCCGGGCGGTCGCGATCGTCCCGCAGCACCCCGTCGTGCCGCCCGGCCTCCAGGTGTTCGACTACGTGCTGCTCGGTCGGTCGCCCCACCAGGGCCTGCGCTGCGCACCGTCCGCGCACGACCGCCGCCTGGCCTACGCCGTGCTCCAGCGGCTCGGCCTCGACCCCTTCGCCGACCGGCGGGTCGACACGCTCTCGGGCGGCGAGCGCCAGCGCGTCGTCCTGGCACGGGCACTGGTCCAGGACACGCCCGTCCTCGTCCTCGACGAGCCCACCGCCGCCCTCGACGTCGGGCACCAGCTCGAGGTCCTCGAGCTCATCGCCGACCTGCGCGAGGAGCGCGGGCTCACGGTGATCACCACCGTCCACGACCTGAGCATCGCGGGGCAGTTCGCCGACCGCGTCGCCGTGCTCGCCGCCGGGCGCCTCGTCGACGTCGGCGAGCCGCGCGACGTGCTGACACCCGAGGTGATCGGGCGGCACTGGGGCGTCGAGGCCACCTGCGACGTCGACGACGACGGCGCGGTCACCGTCACCGTGCGACGGCGCCGCGAGCGCACGCCCACCGGACCGAGGACCCTGCGATGACCGAGCCGTCCGGCACCCCCACCGACGCGCCCCCCACCGAGCACGCGGAGCGGGAGCTCCGGCGCGCCGACTCGCTCGTGCTCGTCAACACCGGCGACGGCAAGGGCAAGTCGACCGCGGCCTTCGGCACCATGCTGCGGGCCGTGGCCCGCGGCTGGCCGGTGGCCGTCGTGCAGTTCCTCAAGTCGGGGACGTGGAACACCGGTGAGGAGAAGATCGGCCGCCAGCTCGGCGTCGACTGGTACGCCATCGGCGAGGGGTTCACGTGGGACAGCGAGGACCTCACTCGCGACGAGGCGGTCGCGCAGGACGCCTGGCGCCGATCCGCCGAGCTCCTGTCGG
>DASUEE010000350.1:0-3324 GCA_036275235.1 Acidimicrobiales bacterium
CTTGGCCACCCAGTCGACGACGTCGGCGGCCTGCGCGGGGTCGGTCTCCAGCTTCGTGAGCACGTCCTCCCAGCGGGCCATCACGTCGGCGCCGACGTCCTCGCCGACGGAGTCGAGGCCACGGGTCTCGGCGTACTTGCGTGCCCGCTCGAAGTACTCCCACTGGACCTCGAGGGCAGTGATCGTGCCGCCGGACGCGAGGTCGAAGGGCTGGGTGAGGTCCACGTCGTAGGAGATCCGCCGCAGCGCGGACACCGGCGCCGACGGGGCGAGGTCGAGGCCGAGCTCGTCGTCCTCGATCATCGACAGCACGATGGCCGTGGTCCCGACCTTGAGGTACGTGGCGACCTCGCTCATGTTCGCGTCACCGAGGATGACGTGGAGCCGCCGGTACTTCTGGGCATCCGCGTGGGGCTCGTCGCGGGTGTTGACGATGGGCCGCTTCAGCGTGGTCTCGAGGCCGACCTCCTCCTCGAAGAAGTCGGCGCGCTGGGAGATCTGGTAGGGCACCTCGACGCTGGTGAGCCCGGGCGCCTCGACCCCGACCTTGCCGGCGCCGGCGAACACCTGCCGCGTCACGAAGAACGGCGTGACCTGCCGCACGATCCGACCGAAGGGCGTCTCCCGCGCCAGCAGGTAGTTCTCGTGGCAGCCGTAGGAGTTGCCCTTGCCGTCGGAGTTGTTCTTGTGGACGACGATCTCCTCCCCCGGCCCGAGCAGGGAGCCGGCGGCCAGCATCGAGCGGCGCAGGATCTCCTCGGCGGCGCGGTCCCACACCACGACCTCGCGCGCGTCGGCGCACTCCGGCGTCGAGCACTCGGGGTGGGCGTGGTCGACGTAGTAGCGGGCCCCGTTGGTGAGCACGGCGTTGACGAGGTGGGTCTCGACCTCGGGCGGCCGGGCGTCGCCGGGGGTGGCGCCGCGGGCGTCGACGTGGGGCATCTCGTCCTCGAAGTCCCACCCGACCCGCGGCGCCGTGCGGGCGGCCTGGCCGGTGCGGACGAGCTCCTGCACGTAGGCGTTGATGAGGACCGACGACGCGGTGATCGGGTTCGACTCGCCGCCGCCCCGGGCGACGATGCCGAACTCGGTCTCGATGCCGACGATCTTCGGGACAGCCATGGTGGGTGCCGGGCCGCCCTACAGGTACTGGCCGGTGGCCACCCGCTCGATGGACCGGCCGCCCTGGACGTCCTCGTTCTCCGGATCCTTCTGGATGAGCGTGCGCACGTAGACGATGCGCTCGCCCTTCTTGCCCGAGATCTTCGCCCAGTCGTCCGGGTTCGTGGTGTTGGGCAGGTCCTCGTGCTCCTTGAACTCCTGCTTGATGGAGGCGAGGAGGTCCTCGGTGCGGATGCCGCGCTCGCCGCCGGCCAGCAGCCGCTTGATGGCCAGCTTCTTGGCCCGTCGCACGATGTTCTCGATCATGGCGCCGGAGCTGAAGTCCTTGAAGTACATGACCTCCTTGTCACCGTTCTGGTAGGTGACCTCGAGGAACCGGTTGCGGTCCTCGGTGGAGTACATCTCCTCGACGGTCTTCTCGATCATGGCGGTGATGGCCTTGTTCACGTCGCCGCCGCCGAGCGAGCGCACCTCCTCCTCGTCGATGGGGAGGGCGTCGGTGAGGTAGCGGGAGAAGATCGAGGCCGCGGTGGTCTCGGTGGGCCGCTCGATCTTGATCTTCACGTCGAGGCGGCCAGGACGGAGGATGGCCGGGTCGATGAGGTCCTCGCGGTTGGAGGCGCCGATGACGATGACGTTCTTGAGCGACTCGACGCCGTCGATCTCGGCGAGCAGCTGCGGGACGATGGTGGACTCCATGTCGGAGCTGATGCCCGACCCGCGGGTGCGGAACATCGAGTCCATCTCGTCGAAGAACACGATGACCGGCCAGCCCTCCTCGCTCTTCTCGCGCGCCCGCTGGAACACGAGGCGGATCTGGCGCTCGGTCTCGCCCACGTACTTGTTGAGCAGCTCCGGGCCCTTGATGTTGAGGAAGAAGCTCCGGGCCTCGTTGCCGGTGGTCTCGGCCACCTTGTTGGCGAGGCTGTTCGCCACCGCCTTGGCGATGAGGGTCTTGCCACAGCCGGGCGGGCCGTAGAGGAGGATGCCCTTCGGGGCCGGCAGCTCGAACTCGCGGAACAGGTCCTGGTGCAGGAACGGCAGCTCGACCGCGTCGGCGATCTGCTCGATCTGGTCGTCGAGGCCGCCGATGTCCTCGTAGCGGACGTCGGGCACCTCTTCGAGGACGAGCTCCTCGACCTCGGGACGGGGCAGCTTCTCGAGCAGCAGGCCCGAGCGGGGGTCGAGCAGCATCGTGTCGCCCGAGCGGAGCTTGGCGCCCACGAGCTCCTCGACCAGCTCGACCACGCGCTCCTCGTCGGCGCGCCCCACCACCAGCGCCCGGCGGCGGTCCTCGAGCACCTCCTTGAGGGTGACGACCTCGCCCTGGCCCTCCGGCGAGCGGGAGAGGATGATGCTGAAGCTCTCGTTCAGCACGACCTCGGCCCCCTGGGGCAGCGCGTCGACGTCGTCGGCGAGCTCGGGGTGGACGGCGACGCGCATCTTGCGGCCGCCGGCGTGCACATCGGCCGTGCCGTCGTCGTTCATCCGCAGGAACGTGCCGTAGGCGGACGGCGGCTGGGTGAGCTTGTCGACCTCCTCGCGCAGCGCGGCGATGTGCTCGCGCGCCTCGCGCAGGGTGTACGTGAGCTTCTCGTTCTGCGAGACCGCCTGGGAGAGCTGCCCCTTGGTCTCGAGCAGCCGCTCCTCGAGCGTGCGGACGCGCTTGGGCGCGTCCTGCAGGCGCTGGCGGAGCTGGACGACCTCCTGCTCGAGTGCGTCGAGCTGGTCCCGGAGAGCGGTGACCTCGCCGTCCCCGTCGCTACCTGTGGTCATGGCCGGACTCCCTACTCGCCTGCTCGCGGACCATACACCGGTGCCGGGAGGCTGCCCCGCGCGCCGGACCGCCGAATTCTTTTGCGCGGGGTTGCCGGGGGAATTCATCGCTTCGGTAGGGTGCGTGCAGGCGGCGGTCCCATGGCCGCCGGACATCGCAAGCGCACCGCAGGAAGGGCGACACCGACATGAAGGTCTGGATCGATCAGGATCTCTGCACGGGCGACGGCCTGTGCGAGGAGATCGCCCCCGACGTCTTCGCGCTCCTCGACGACGGCCTGGCCTACGTCAAGGACGGCGACAAGGTCCTGAGCGACCCGGGTGGCGCCGAAGCCGTCGCCCCGGTCCCCGCCGGGCAGGAGGAAGCGGTCATCGAGTCCGCCGAGGAGTGCCCCGGCGAGTGCATCTTCATCGAGGTGTGATCCC
>DASUEE010000351.1:0-2710 GCA_036275235.1 Acidimicrobiales bacterium
CACGCAGTTCTTCGAGGAGCACCCCGAGGAGCTCGCCCGCTTCCCCGAGCAGATCGGGCGGTCGATGGGCGACGGCGCCATGCACCTCGGGGCGCCGCCGGACACCGAGGGCATCGACCCGTCCAAGGAGTGCTACGCCGCCGGCCAGGCGCTCGGCGGCATCCACGAGGTGGTGCCCGCCGGCGAGCTGGTCCATCGGTTCGTGGCGGAGGCCGAGCGCGAGCTCGACCGCCTCGCCACGCTCCGTTCGCCCGCCACCCGGTGACCGCAGTCCCCCA
Source organism: Acidimicrobiales bacterium (assembly GCA_036275235.1). Taxonomy (GTDB): domain Bacteria; phylum Actinomycetota; class Acidimicrobiia; order Acidimicrobiales; family Salinilacustritrichaceae; genus Salinilacustrithrix. Next base: position 279 of record DASUEE010000351.1, read on the forward strand.
TCGAGCACCGGCGAGGACCGCCGGTCTCGCCCACGACCCTGAACAGGAGCGCCACCCATGACCATCACCGAGGACACCGCACTCGACGTCGACGCCTGGCTCGACGAGAACTGGGACCCCGAAGCGACCGTCGGCGAGTGGTGGGCCCGTCTCGCCGACGCCCGCCTTGCCCACCCGATGCTCCCGGAACCGTGGGGCCGCGACTGGTCCCGCGAGGAGACCTCCGAGCTCGTGCGAGCCATGGTGCAGCGCAAGGCCCTGGGGCCGCCCTCGGGGCTCGGGATGATGCTGGCCGCGCCGACGATCATGACCCACGGCACCGAGGAGCTGAAGCAGCGCCTCCTCCCCCAGATCTTCAACGGCCAGCACGGCTGGTGCCAGCTGTTCTCCGAGCCCGGCGCCGGCTCCGACCTGGCCGGCCTGCAGTGCCGGGCCGAGCGCGACGGCGACGAGTGGGTCGTCACCGGCCAGAAGGTGTGGACCTCGCTCGGCCAGTGGGCCGACTACGGCATCCTCATCGCCCGGACCGACCCCGACGCGCCCAAGCACCGGGGCATCACCTACTTCGCCTTCCCGATGCTCCAAGACGGCGTGGAGGTGCGCCCCCTGCGGGAGATGACCGGGCGGGCGCTGTTCAACGAGGTGTTCATCGACGAGGCCCGCGTGCCCCACGCCAACGTCATCGGCGACGTGGGCGACGGCTGGCGGGTGGCCAACACGACCCTCATGTTCGAGCGCAGCGGCATCGGCGGCAACAACGTCGCCGCACCCAGCGCAGCCAACCCGGGCACGATCGCCGGGCACCTCGACCGCCCGGCCGGCTCGTTCCAGCACGACATCCCCACCCTGGGGGAGGGCGGCGTGGGCCCCGGCCGCGTGAAGTCGTACATCAAGCTCGCCCAGGAGCTGGGCAAGCTCGAGGACCCCACCATCCGCCAGGACCTGATGCGCCTGCACACGATGGTCGAGATCACCACCTGGCACCTCGGGCGCATGAAGAGCGGCAACGCCGCGACCGGCGGTGAGGGCAACCTGGCCAAGCTCCGCAACAGCGACCTCGTGCGCCTCGGCCGCGACCTCGGCTGCCGGATCCTCGGGCCCGGCGCGACGCTGATGGGGCCGGACGCTCCCTCGGGGGGATCGGTCCAGGAGATGACGATGTTCTCTCCGTCGCCCTCCATCTACGGCGGCAGCGACCAGGTCCAGCGCAACATCATCGGCGAGCGCGTGCTCGGCCTGCCCAAGGAGCCGGGCCCGGACAAGACCACGCCGTTCCGCGAGCTGCCGCAGAACACTTCGCCGTCGCGCTGACCGCCGTCGCTCCCGTCCCGTTCGCGACACGGGACGGGAGCCGTGTTATGTGGCTCTCCTGTCGGGTGTGTGGGCGCGAATGACAGGGGTGTAGTTCGAGAAGCCGCTCCCTGCCTAGCGTTCGGGCTGTCTAGGTCCGAGCAAGCAAGGAGCGGCTTCAGTGAAGAAACTATGGCGTCACGTGCTGGGGTTGGCGACCCTTGGGCGGTCGGTGGTGATCGAAGCGGTCGAGTTCGATCCCGACGTCGAGGAGATCGTGGCCACGGTCCGTCAACGCCGGAACGCGCCACACTGCTGTGGGGTGTGCGGGCGTCGTTCACCGGGCTGTGACCGCGGACGCGCTGGCGGCGGGCCGCGTCGGTGGCGGGCGCTGGATCTGGGCACGATCCGGGTGTACCTCGAAGCCGAGATGGTGCGGGTCCGTTGCCGGGACCACGGTGTCGTGGCCACCCAGGTGCCCTGGGCGCGGCACGGGTCGTGGTTCACCAGGGACTTCGAAGACACCGTCGGCTGGTTGGCCACGGCGACGTCGAAGACGACGATCACCGAGTTGCTACGCATCGGGTGGCGGGCAGTGGGCGGGATCGTGACGCGGATCCAGGGCGAGATAGACGCGCAGGTGGACCGCCTCGAAGGGCTCCGGCGGATCGGCATCGACGAGATCTCCTACAAGCGTGGTCACCGCTACTTAACCATCGTCGTCGACCACGACACCGGCCGACTCGTGTGGGCCGGAGTGGGACGGGACAAGGCCACGCTCGACAAGTTCTTCGTGCTGCTCGGCCCCGAACGTTGCGCCCAGATCACGCATGTGTCAGCGGATGCGGCCGAGTGGATCGCCAAGTCCGTTGCTGAGCACTGCGACAACGCCGTGCGCTGCGCCGACCCGTTCCACGTGGTCGCGTGGGCCACCGACGCGCTCGATGAGTTGCGCCGCCAAGCCTGGAACGAAGCCCGGGGCGCGGTGAACCAGCGCAAGGCCGGTCGGGCGACCGGTGACGCGAAGAAGCTCAAGGGCGCCCGCTACGCGTTGTGGAAGAACCCCGAGAACCTCACCGCGAACCAGGAAGCGAAGCTGGCCTGGGTGGCCAAGACGAACCCGACGCTGCATCGCGGCTACC
>DASUEE010000352.1:0-2224 GCA_036275235.1 Acidimicrobiales bacterium
GGCGGCGAGGCCGTCGCCAACCACGACTCCGTCGCCACGCCCGAGGGCGGCAAGGCCATCGTCCAGGCCGCGCTCGACGCCTGGGGCAAGGTCGACATCGTCATCAACAACGCCGGCATCCTCCGCGACACCAGCTTCGCCAAGATGACGCCGGAGCAGCTGAACCCGGTGCTCGACGTGCACCTGAAGGGCGCGTTCCACGTGACCCAGCCCGCCTTCGTGCAGATGAAGGAGCAGGGCTACGGCCGCATCGTCAACACCTCGTCCGGTGCCGGCATCTTCGGCAACTTCGGCCAGACGAACTACGGCGCCGCCAAGATGGGCCTGGTGGGCTTCACCAACGTCCTCGCCCAGGAGGGCGCCAAGTACAACATCAAGGCGAACGCCATCGCCCCGGTGGCCGCCACCCGCATGACCGAGAACATCCTCGGCCCGCTGCTCGACAAGCTCGGCCCGGAGTACATCACCCCGGTCGCCGTGTTCCTCGCCCACGAGTCCTGCGACGTCACCGGCGAGATCTACAGCTGCGGCGGCGGCCGCGTCGCCCGCATCTTCGTGGGCGTCACCCCCGGCATCGTCGAGCACGACCTCACCGTCGAGACGATGGCCGAGCGCCTCGCCGAGATCCGGAACGAGGACGGCTACCAGGTGCCCACCTCGATGAACGAGGAGATGGGCATCGCCATCAAGCAGCTGGGCTGACGCCCGCTGCGGGTCAGTTCGGGGTGCGACGGACCGCGTAGGTCCGCTGCACCATCCCGCCCGGGAAGACCTCGCTGCGCTCCAGCTCGAGCGCGATGTCCGGACGGGTGCCCCCGAAGAGCGGGATGCCCTCGCCGATGAGCACCGGGACCGTGGAGATCGTCATGTGGTCGACGAGGCCGGCGTCGAGCCACGCCCGGATCGTGGCACCGCCGTCGACGTACACCTGGCGGATGCCGTCGGCGCGCAGGCGATCCAGCGCCTCGTCGAGCTCGCCGGACACGGGGCGGACGTCGGCACCCGGCTTCGGCTGGATGGCGACGGGGTCGCTCGTCCAGACGTAGACGGGCTTCGGGTACGGCCAGTCGCCCTCGAAGCCCTGCACGACGTCGAACGTGCCCCGACCCATGAACAGGGCGTCGACCGTGGCCAGGAAGGCGCTGTAGCCGAAGTCCTGGTCCGGGTCGTGCTCGCCCGTCTCCTCCTCGGCGGGACGGCCGGTGAGCCAGTCGAGCGTGCCGTCGGGGCGGGCGATGAAGCCGTCGAGGCTGGTGGCGATGAACACGTCGCCGCGCGGGGTCTGGTCCTTCGTCATCCCTTGACGGTACGACGACGCCGTGACACGCCGGCGACGTCCAGCGCCCCGGCGAGCAGCGGGAGCTGCAAGGGCAACCGCACCAGGCTGGCGACGCCACGGGCGCCCGTGGGCGGGTGCTCGATCACGTCCCAGATGTTGGCCGGGTAGACCGCCAGCAGCAGCGCGAACGCCGCCCACCCGCCGAGGCGGCGGGTGCGCCGGTTCGCCAGCAGCCCGGCCACGCCGAGCTCGGCGACGCCGGACGCGTACGTCCAGGCGCGAGGATCGCCGGGCACCCACCCGGGGACGAGCTCGTCGAAGAAGGTGGGCGTCACGAAGTGCAGCGTCCCGGCGCCGGCGAGCAGGGCGGCGAGACCGAGCCGGGTCCGGCGCCGGCCGGCGGTCTCGGGCGGGACGTCGGGCACGGGACGGACCGTAGGGCGCCGGCACCGCCGGTGGAGGCGATGCGTGGCGCCCGATCGGCTTCGAGGACCGGACCGGCTGAACACCGCCCGTTCTGGAGTACCGATTCCCCCGCATGCGAGGGAATCGGTACTCCAGAACGGGTCAGAGGGTCTTGGCCCAGCGCTCGCCGGCGACGAGGCGGCGCTGCAGCTGGTCGGCCGTGGCCTCGGTGACCTTGCGCACGCCGGCGAGGCGGTTCAGCTCACCGTTGACCTCGCGGTGCGAGCGGCCGGTGACGGCCACGAGGTGGGCGACGAGGTCGGCGTTCTCCTTGCGGAGCCTGGACTTGGCCTCGGCGAGCGACGCGGTGCCGGCGACCACGACACCGCCGCTGCGGCGCCGGTTCAGGGGCGGGAGGGCGATCTCCAGCGACTCGTCGGCCTCGTCCTCCTCCCAGACCAGCTCCTCCGGGGAGTCGGCGTCGTCGCCGTCGGGGTCCTCGCCGCCCTCCACGCCGGTGGCCACCGCGGACATGGCCTG
>DASUEE010000353.1:0-2837 GCA_036275235.1 Acidimicrobiales bacterium
TCAGCCGGCGCCGTCGAGCTCGAAGCCGCGGTAGCCGGCCCCTGCTGCGTCGCGGCATGATGCCAGGTAGAGCTGTAGGCCGCCCGGCCAGTTGAGCATCTCCCTGGGCTTCCCCGGGATGTTGGCGCCCATGTACCAGGAGTCGGCCCGGGGGAACAGCGTCATGTCGGCGATGCCGTGGACCATCGAGCGCCATTCCTCTTCGGCCCCGGTTGTGGCCTCGATCCGGGTGGTGCCGGTGTCGTGCAGGTGGGTGAGCAGGTCCACCACCCAGTCGCCCTGCGTCTCCGCGCAGGTCGGGCCGTTGCAGAACCCCGACGGGCTCTGGGGCCCGTAGAGGTACACGAGGTTCGGGAAGCCGTGGCTGGCGAGGCCGAGGTGGGTGCGGACACCGCCGGCCCAGTGGTGGCGCAGGGTCTCGCCGTTGGAACCACGCAGGTCGATGCTGACCAGGCCGCCGGTGACGGCGTCGAACCCGGTGGCCATGACCAGCAGGTCGCAGTGGTGTTCGCCGGCGGTGGTGCGCACGCCGGTGGGCGTGACGGCCTCGATGGGTGTGGCCCGCAGGTCGACCAGGTCGACGTTGTCCTGGTTGAAGGCGTCGTAGTACCACTGCTCGAGCGACGGCCGCTTCACGCCGAAGGGGTGGGGCGGCTCGGTGGGGGCGAGGACCTCGGCGATGGCGGGGTCGTGCACCCGCTCGTGGACCTTGGACCGCCAGAAGTCGTAGGCGGTGCGGTTCGCGGTCTCGTCGAGCAGCAGGTCCGAGTAGCCGCCGGCCCAGAACGCGAAGCCGCCCTCCTGCCAGAGCCGCTCGTAGGTTTCGAGGCGCTCGGCGTCGGACACGTCGAAGGTGTTGATCCCTCGCTCGGGGTAGGCGAAGCCGCTGTTGGTCTGGGTGCGGCGCTCGAAGATCTCCGGGTAGGTGGCCTTGGCCTCGTCCTGTTCCTCCCGGGTGAGCTGACGCTGCTGCATGGCCAGCGCCATGATCGGGGTGCGCTGGAACACGGTGAGGTGCTCGGCGACGCGGGAGGCTTCCTGGATCACCTGCACGCCGCTGGCGCCGGTGCCGATCACGGCCACGGTGCGGCCGGTGAGATCGACGCCCTCCTGGGGCCAGTGGGCGGTGTGCGACCACTCGCCGCCGAAGGCGTCGAGGCCGGGGATGTCGGGCACGTAGGCCTTGGCCGCGAAGCCCGTGCACAGCACCACGAACCGGGTCCGCAGGACGTCACCGCCGTCGGTGCGCAGCTCCCAGAACCGCTCGTCCTCGCGCCAGGTGCCGGCGGTGACCCGGGTCTCGAAGCGGATGTCGTCGCGCAGTCCCCACACGGAGTCGACGTGGTCGAAGTAGCGGCGCAGCGCCTGCCAGTCAGGGAAGCGCTCGTCCCAGTACCAGTCCCGCCAGATGGCCTCGTCGGAGTACTCGTACAGGGGCACGTGCGAATCGACCCGGGCGCCCGGGTAGCAGTTCCAGTACCAGATGCCGCCCAGCCCCGTGCCGGCCTCGAGCAGGGTGACCCGCAGGCCGAGCCCGCGCAGGTGGTGGAGCTGGTAGAGCCCGGCGAAACCGGCACCCACGATGACGACGTCGTGCTCGGGTCCGCTCACCGTCGCCTCGCCTCGGCCCACGACAACCCCTGCTCGACGTCGACGTCGTGGGGCAGGCCGAGCACCCGCTCACCGATGATGTTGCGCTGCACGACACCGGTGCCGCCGCCGATGGTGAGGGCGGGGGCGAACAGGAACCCATGCCCCCACATCGCCGGATCGCCACCGTAGGGGCCCACGTCGTCGCGCACGCCCGCCGTGCCGGCCAGGTCCTTGGCCAGCTCGAAGACGTGCTGGCCGTGCTCGTCGGCCATGACCTTGCGGATCGACGCCTCCGGCCCCGGGGGCTGGCCCTTGATGGCCGCCGTGACCGTGCGCAGGCGGATGAGCCGCAGCAGCTCGGCCTCGATGTGCAGCTGGGCCAGGCGCTGGCGCACCAGCGGATCCTGCGCGCCACCATGGGCCCGGACCACGTCGAGGAGGTCCTCGGCCGTCGGGCCCATGCCCCACAGGGCGCCGCCCGAGGACAACGACACCCGCTCGTTCCCGAGCGTGACCTTGGCCAGCGACCAACCCCGGTTCTCCTCGCCGACCAGGTTCTCGGCCGGGATGCGCACGTCGGTGAGGAACACCTCGTTGAACGTGTGGCCGCCAGTCATCTCGATGATCGGCCGGATCTCGATGCCCGGAGCGTCCATCGGGCAGATGAAGTACGACACGCCCTGGTGCTTGGGCTGATCGGGATCGGTCCGGGCGATCAAGATGCCGTAGGTCGAGAACTGGGCCAGCGACGTCCAGATCTTCTGACCGTTGATCACGTACTCGTCGCCGTCGCGCACGGCCCGGGTCCCGAGGTTGGCCAGGTCGGAGCCGGCCTGAGGCTCGGAGAACAGCTGACACCACACCTCCTCGCCGGCCAGCAGCGCCATGAGGTAGCGGTCCTTCTGCTCCTTCGTGCCGGCGTGAACGATGGTGGGCCCCGCCCAGCCGATGCCGATCGGGTTCATCGGCCGGCTGACACCCGCCCGCTTCAGCTCGTCGTCAATCACCAGCTGCTGGATCGGGTCGGCGTCGAGCCCCCACGGCGCCGGCCAGTGCGGCGCCACGAACCCGGCCTCAGCCAGCTCCCGCCCGCTCGGCGCCGGGTGCTCCGCCAGCCACACGCGGATGGCCTTCCGGTCCGGATCGTCGTCGCCCGGCAGGTCGAAGTCCATGTGCTACATACTCCCGTTGCTCCGATGCTCCCGCAGACAGTAGCGGCGCGCAACAGAAGGCGGGAATCGTCT
>DASUEE010000354.1:0-8705 GCA_036275235.1 Acidimicrobiales bacterium
CGTGAGGATGAGCGGGCCCACGTTCGGGTAGCGGCCGGTCATCGACGATGCCGCGTTCACGACACAGGCGGGCTGCGCTGCCGCCAGGGTCTCGGCCGCCACGGGGTCGAGGTCCTCGTGGTCGATGACGGCGATGTCGCCCGGCTGCAGGCGCGAGGTGAGCCGCTTCGTGCGGCGGTCGACGCGCGCGACCCCCGACACCGCGGGCTGCTCGGCCAGGGCGGAGGGCTGGGTCACGACGCCGACCTCGCAGCGGCGGCCGACTCCAGCAGCTGGACGGCGTGCTCCCGACCGACCTCGCTGCCGGGCTGGCCGGAGAGCATGCGGGCGAGCTCCTCGACGCGCTCGACGGCGCCGAGCCCCGCCACCGTCGCCGTGGTGGAGGTCTCGTCCGCCGCCTTGGCGACGCGGAGCTGCCGGTCGGCGAACGCGGCGACCTGGGGCAGGTGGGTGACGACGAGGATCTGGTGGCGACCGGCCAGCGCGGCGAGCGCGCTCGCCACCGCCCACGCCGTCTCGCCGCCGATGCCGGCATCGACCTCGTCGAACACCAGGGACGGCGGGCCGGCGGTGAGCTCCAGCCGCAGCGCGAGGGTGGCCCGGGAGAGCTCGCCGCCGGAGGCGACCTTGGCGATGGGCTGCGGATCGGAGCCGGGGTTGGCGGCGAGGAGGAAGCGCACGTCGTCGGCCGGCCCGTCGCCGTCGACCACCACCTCGACGCGCGCGTTCGGCATCGCCAGGCCCCGGAGTCGCTCCTGCACGCCGCCGGCGAGCACCGGGGCGGCCGCCCGACGCGCCTTCGCCACCGCGGCGGCAGCCACCTGCTCGGCGGCCCGGGCGTCGGCCAGCGCGGCGTCGAGCGCCTCCGCGCGGGCGTCGTGCGACAGCAGCTCGTCGAGCCGGCGACGGATGGACTCCCGCTCGTCGAGCACCTCGACGAGCGTGTCGCCGTACTTGCGTCGGAGGTCGGCGAGGAGCTGGCGGCGGACGCGGACGGCGGCGAGCCGCTCGGGGTCGTCGGCGATCTGCTCGGCGGCGTCGCGGAGGTCGTGCGCGGCCTCGGTGACCTCCACCGCCGCCGCCTGCAGCCGCTCCTCGAGCTCGGCGAACGGCGCCCGGCCGGCGAGCGAGCCGAGGACGGTCTGGAGCTGGTGGACGATCCCTTCGTCGCCGACCAGCGCCTCGGCAGCCGCGGCCGCCGACTCGCGGTGCGCGACGGCGTCGGCCAGGACGTCCTCCTCGCGGTCGAGCTCGTCGTCCTCGTCCGGGCCGGCCAGGTCCGCGGCGTCGAGCTCGTCGAGCTGGTAGCGGAGGAGGTCGATCTCCCGTGCCCGGCTGCGCTCGTCGCCGCCGAGCTCGGACAGCTGCGCCTCGAGCTCGGCGATGCGGGCGCGCGCGTCGCGCAGGGGCTGGAGGTCGACGCCGGCGAAGCGGTCGAGCGCCCGTCGTTGCGACGCCGCCTGGAGCAGCTGCTGGTGGGCGTGCTGGCCGTGCAGCTCCACGAGGGCGACGCCCCGCTCGGCCAGCTCGGCGACGGTGACGGGACGGCCGTCGACGTAGGCCCGGCTGCGGCTGGTGCCGCTCGCGTCGGCGGCGGGCACCACCCGGGACAGGACGACCTCGTCGCCGTCTGCCGTGAGGAACCGCCCGTCGACGATCGCCTCCTCGGCGCCCGGACGCACGACGCTGGCGTCGGCGCGGGCGCCGAGCAGCAGCTGGATGGCGCCGACCACGAGGGACTTCCCGGCGCCGGTCTCGCCGGTGAGCGCGGTGAGGCCCTCGTCGAGGACGAGGCGGGCGTCGGCGAAGACGCCGAGGTCGCGGACGGCGAGCTCGGTGATCACCGGTCGGACAACCCGAACTTGGTCTTCAGGATGGCGAGGAAGTCGTGCTCGCCGAAGGTGACGAGGCGTGCGGTGCGCGGGCTCGCCGTGCAGGTGAGCGCGTCACCGGGCTGGAGCGTGCCGAGGTTGCGGCCGTCGGCCGACACGGTGGCCTCCCGGTGCCCGACCACCTCGAGGTGCAGGGTCGAGTGCGGGTCGAGCACCAGCGTGCGGTCGAAGAGCATGTGCGGCGAGACCGGCGTGAGGACGAGGCAGCGGTGCATCGGGGCCACGATCGGGCCTCGGGCCGAGAACGAGTACGCGGTGGAGCCGGTGGGCGTCGCCACGATGAGCCCGTCCGCGGCATAGGTGGTGAAGAACTCGCCGTCGACGCTGACGGCCAGGCGCACGGTGTGGCCCGACGGCGTCTTCTCGATGACCGCCTCGTTGAGCGCCACGTGCTCCGTCGGCTCGGGACCGCCCACCCGGACCGAGAGCAGCATCCGCTCCTCGATCTCGTAGGCCCCGGAGAGGAAGCGCTTCAGCGCCATGCGGGCGTGCTCGGGGTCGATCTCGGTGAGGTAGCCGAGCTGGCCCACGTTGATGCCGATGACCGGGATGCCGCTCTCGGCAACGAGCTCGACGGTGCGGAGCATGGTGCCGTCGCCGCCGAGGCTGATGGCCACGTCGAGCCCGTCGGCGAGGTGCTCCTCGGGGACGCCGTGGTCGCCCAGTCCGAGTCGCTCGGCGTCAGCGGCCGGGAGCCGCACGTCGTGTCCCCGCTCGAGGAGCCAGCGGGCGAGGTCGAGCGTGATCGCCGCCGCCTGCTCGCGCTCGGTGTGCAGGACGAACCCGGCGACCACCATCAGGTCGGCCCCCCGGCGACGGCCTCGGCGACGAGCGCGTCGACGTCGATGCCGCGCGCGCTCGTCGTGTCGGGGGCGCGGCGGACGTGCACGAGGAACTCGACGTTGCCGTCCGCCCCGCGCAGGGGGGACACCATGGCCTCCATGATCGCGCCTCCGGCGTCGGCGAACGCGGTGGCGACCGAGTCCAGTGCCCCCCGCCACACCTCGGGGTCCCGGATCACCCCCCTTCCCCTCGACACCTCTGCCCGCCCCGCCTCGAACTGCGGCTTGACGAGCACCACGAGGTCGCCGCCGGGCGCGAGCAGCGAGAGCAGCACCGGTGCGACGCCACGCAACGAGATGAACGAGAGGTCGGCGACGACGACGTCGAGGGCGCCGCCCACGGAACCGGGGTCCAGGTCGCGGATGTCGGTCTGCTCGCGGACGTCGACCCGGGGGTCGGCCCGGAGGCGCTCGTGCAGCTGCGCCCTGCCGACGTCGACGGCCACCACCGACGTCGCCCCCTCCTGGAGGAGCGCGTCGGTGAAGCCGCCGGTGGACGAGCCGGCATCGAGGGCCCGCGCGCCCCGGGGATCGATCGCGAAGCGCTCCAGCGCCGCCGCCAGCTTCTCGCCGCCACGGCCCACGAAGCGCGGTGGTGGGCCGAGGACCTGCACGGGCTCACCGGGTGCGACGAGCCGGCCGGCCTTCTCGGCGGTGGCGCCGCCGACGAGAACCCGTCCGGCGTCGATGAGGTGGCGCGCCTGCTGGCGCGACTCGGTGATGCCCCGCCGCACCAGCTCCAGATCGAGCCGGCGCCGCTGCGCCGCCACCGGGCTCCCGGCTAGGAGCCGGTCGTGCGGGGAGCGGCCGTCTTCGATCCCGCCTTCTTCGAGGCGGCCTTCCTCGAGCCGGCCTTCTTCTTCGCCGCCGCCTTCTTCCCGGCCGCCTTCTTCCTCGCCGGTGCCTTCTTGGCCGCGGCCTTCTTCTTCGCCGCCGCCTTCTTCGCCGCCGCCTTCTTCGCCGGGCCGGCCGTGGCCTCCGTGGGCGTCGGGGCGGGCGTGCCGGTGGGCACGCCGCCGTCCTCGCTCAGCAGCCCGAGGGACACGAGCTGGTTGCGCACCTCGACGCGCACGAGCTCGAGCAGCGCCTCGGTGTTCTTGCGCGACCGCTCGATGAGGTCGTTCACCAGCTCCTCGGCGCGGTCTGCCTGCGCCTCTCCGGCCCGGACCAGGTCGCTCACCAGCGCTTCGGCCCGTTCCCGGGTCAGCTGGGTGAACGCCATGCCGGCATCGAGGTACCGCTTGATGAGGGGGTTCTCGGCCATCAGCGCAGGCTACGACAGCGCGCGCACGGACGGAAGCGGACCCGTAGCCTCCTGCCGTGCTCCCCCTGAAGGACGTCAACCCGACGCGCCGCACGCCCGTGGTCACGCTCCTGTTGATCCTCGCGTGCGTGGGGGCGTGGATGTTCTGGCAGCAGGAGCCCCAGCGCGAACCGGTCGACGACCTGATCTTCAACCTCGAGAACGCCGCCATCCCGTGCGAGCTGACCAAGGGGCGCCCCCTCACCGAGCCCGAGCTGCGGGCCACCTTCGGCGAGCTGGGCGGCGACGGCGAGTCGTGCGGGATCGGCGGCGAGGACGCCCCCCGCGGCGTGCCGGACAAGTCCGTGTGGCTGGCCGCCTTCGCCTCGATGTTCTTGCACGGCGGGCTGCTCCACATCGGCTCGAACATGCTCTACCTGTGGATCTTCGGGAACAACATCGAGGACCACCTGGGTCCGGTCCGGTACCTCGCCTTCTACGTGGTCGGTGGCCTCGCCGCCCTCGCCGCCCACGTCGCGCTGCAACCGGACTCCACGATCCCGCTCGTCGGCGCGTCCGGTGCCGTGGCGGCGGTGATGGGCGCCTACCTGGTGTGGTTCCCGAACGCGCCCGTCCGCACGATCATCCTCCTCGGCTTCCCGATCCTGGCCACGATCTCGGCGAAGTGGCTGCTGGGCGTGTGGTTCGTGCTCCAGTTCTTCACCAACCCGAACTCCGGGGTGGCGTGGGCCGCCCACGTCGGGGGGTTCGCGTTCGGCGTGGCGGTCGGCCTGGTGGTGCGCACCACCAGGTCCGGGCAGCGCATGGCGTGGCGCGGCGACTACCGCGACCAGATGGATCCCCGGCACTGGGACTCCACCGGTGGCGTCGGGCCGGTGCACGAGTACCACCGCTGGCACCCGCGCCGCTGATCCCTACGTGGTGAGGACCAGGACCGCGACGTCGTCGCGCCGCTCGACGTCGCTGATCGGGGCGATGATCGCGTCGAGCATCCCCGGACCGGGCTCCACGCCGGCGAGGTGCGCCGCGAAGCGGTCGAGCCCCTCGTCGATGCCCTCGTCGGGCCGCTCGACGAGCCCGTCGGTGTAGAGCACGAGCACGTCGCCGGGCTCCAGCGTCGCCGACGACTCCTTGAAGTCGACGCCCTCGAACACGCCGATGGGCGGTGACCCGGCCTCGTCGAGCACGGTGACCTCGCCCGAGACCGTGCGAACCATCGCCGGGAGGTGGCCGGCACGGCACCAGCGCATGCGGTGGTCCTCGGGGTGGTAGTCGAGGAGCAGCACGGTCACGAACGTGCTGCCCGACAGCGACATCGTGAGGTGGTTCAGCCGGGACATGGTCTCCGCCGGCGAGAAGCCCTCGAGCACGTAGGCGCGGACGGCGTTGCGCAGCTGCCCCATCTGGGCGGCGGCGGCCACGCCCTTGCCGACGACGTCGCCGATCACCACGCTGACACCGCCGTCGGCGCGCGGGATGGCGTCGTACCAGTCGCCGCCGACGTCGACGCCGACCGTGCCGGGCAGGTAGCAGCCGGCCAGGCTGACGTGCTCGATCTCGGGCAGGGCGGGGATGAGGCTCTGCTGGAGCGTGGCGGCGATGCGGTGCTCGGCCTCGAACGTGCGGCGCTCCTCCTCCTCCCGGCGAGCATCGAGCACGGACAGCGCGAGGCGGTCGGCCAGCGCGGCGTGGAACTCCTCGTGCTGGTCGTCCATGCGCAGCCCCGGCGGGACCCCGACGACGAGCACCCCCTCGACCCGCCGGCGACGACGTCGAGAGCGGACCACGGGCAGGATCACGGCCGTGTGCGCGACCTCTGGCCAGTCGCCCACGGGCTTCGCCTGCGCGAACCGGTCGACGTCCTCGATCACGATCGCCTGGCGGCCCTCGATGGCCTCACCGAGCCGCCAGGGGTCCTGGCCGCTCCCGAGCTCCACGATCGGCGCCGTGCCCGGGCCGTCGCCGACCAGGCCGGTGCTGGCGACGAGGCTCGCCACGCCCTCGTCGTAGCGGTAGATGACGGCGAAGGGCGCGACCTCGCGGTGGTCGCCGAGGGCCGAGATGGCGCCGGAGAACGCCTCGTCGACGCTGGTGGCACTGGCGGTGGCGGCGATCAGGTCGATCAGCACCCGCTGGTGGCGGGCGGCGACGACCCGCCACGTGGTCTCGAGCCCGGCGTTGAACACGCCCTCGATCCGGCCGCCCTCCCCCACGATCGGGCTGAGGTTGTAGTTGAAGTAGGTCTCCTCGAGGTACCCGTAGCGCCGCATCGGCAGGAGGCGGTCGGCGTTCCACAGGCCCTCGCCGGACATCGCTGCCTCGAACTCCGGACCGACGATGTCCCAGATGTCGGGCCAGACGTCGCGGGCGGGTCGCCCGAGTGCCCAGGGGTGCTTGTCGCCCGGGATCTCGATCCACGGCTCGTTGTAGATGACCGTGAGGTCGGAGCCCCAGTACATCGCGATGGGGTACTTGGCGACCAGGCAGATCCCGGCGGCGGCACGCAGGGCGGGCGACCAGCCGGACGGCTCACCGAGCGGCGTCGACGCCCAGTCGAGGTCGCGCAGGAGGGGCGCCATCGCCCCTGCCCGGGCGAAGACGTGCTCGAGATCACCCGACCCGCCGGCCGGTGCCTCCTCGGCCGGATCCGCACCGGTGCCGGGGACTGGGGTCAAGGCGGCGATGGTACCGGAGGGCCCCCTGCCCCCTGTGAAACGTCGCTCACAGCGTGGCGCGGACGAGGGCGAGGAGGTCCGAGCCGATCGCCCACGGTTCCGGCCGCACCGGCAGGTCCTCGGCGGTGGTGACCCCGGTCAGGACCAGCGCGAACCGGTAGCCCAGGGCCGTCGCGAACCGGCCGTCGGTGTCGAGCCGGTCACCCACGACGATCCCGTCGTCGCCCAGCCGTTCGCGCAGCAGCTGGACCATCGCCCCCTCCGGCTTGCCCCCGATCTCGGGCTGGACACCGGTCGCACTGGCGATCGCCGCACCGATCGCGCCGGCGCCGGGCTCCAGGCCGGCCGGCGTCGGGAACGTCGCGTCCGGGTTCGTGAGGACCCAGCGGGCTCCGGCGCGGATGGCCAGCGTGGCCCGGCGGAGCGACTCGTAGTGCAGCTCCCGGTCGAGTCCGGAGATCACGGCGTCGCACGGGCCGTCCTCGACGAGCACGCAACCCCGACGGGCGACCTCCTCGCGCAGGCCGGGTCCGCCCACCACGAGGACCCGCTCCCCCGGTGCCAGGAGCCGGGCGCCGGCCTCTGCCGCGCCCACCACGGCGCCGGCGGCCGGGATCCCCATCGCCTCGAGCGACGCCTCCTGCTCGGCGACGCGCCGGTAGGCGTTGTTCGTGGCGAACACCACGGTCTGGCCGGCCGCTCGGAGCTCGGCCACCGCCACGGCCGCGCCGGGGATGGGCCGGTCGCCGAGCCGCACGACGCCGTCGAGGTCGACGATCCACGGGGTCCCGGGGGCGGGCATCGGGGCATCGTGGCACCGGCCGGACCCGGAGGCGCAGTGCGGTCGGCCGGCGGTGGTCTGACACGATGGCCGGGTGCCCCGCTTCGAGCCGTTCCGTGGCCTCCGCTACGACACCGACCAGGTGTCGCTCGGCGACGTGACCGCCCCGCCCTACGACGTCATCGACGACCGGCAGCGGGCGGCGCTCGCCGTCGAGCCCCGCAACGCCGTGCGCATCGACCTCCCCGTCGACGAGGACGGCGAGGATCGCTACCAGGTCGCCTCCCGGCTCCTCCACGAGTGGCAGGACGACGGCACCCTCGTCCCCGACGACGAGCCCACGTTCACGATCTACCGGATGACGTTCACCGACGAGGCCGGCCGCGTGCGGCGCACCACCGGGGTGATCGGCGCGCTCGAGCTGTGGCCTCCCGGGTCCGGCCAGATCCTCCCCCACGAGCACACCACCCCGAAGGCCAAGTCCGACCGCCTCGACATGCTGCGCTCGTGCCGGGCGAACCTCTCGGCGATCTGGGGGCTCTCGCTCGCCGACGGCCTCACCGACCTGCTCCCCACCGACGCCGAGCCCGACGACGAGTGGACGGATCCCGACGGCGTGACCCACACCGTCTGGATCAGTCGCGACGCCGAGCGCAACGGGCGCATCGCCGCCCGCGTCCTCCACGAGCCCGTGGTGATCGCCGACGGCCACCACCGCTACGAGACCTCGCTGCAGTACCGCGACGAGCGGCGGGTCACCGACGGTCCGGGCACCGAGGCCGACCTCACGATGTGCCTCGTGGTCGAGCTGGTCGAGCACGAGCTCACCGTGCAGCCCATCCACCGCCTCGTCAGCGGGCTCCCCGAGGGCGCGGCGCTCCACCTGCTGCTCACCGAGCACTTCGACGTCGAGCCCACGGAGCCGTTCGGCCCCGACGCGGTCGACCGGCTGGTGCACGCCGGCGCCCTCGGCCTCGTCGACGACACCGGCACGTTCCTGCTGCGCCCCAAGGCCGGAGCGTTCGACGACGACGTGGTGCTCGACACCGTGCGGCTCGAGCAGGCCCGGTCGGCGCTGCCGGCGCACGAGCTCACCTACCAGCACGGCGTGGCCAACGTGCTCGAGGCCGTGCAGGAGGGCCGCGCCCAGGCCGCGCTCCTCATGCGGCCGGCGACGGTCGCGCAGATCCAGCACATCGCCCACGGCGGCGAGCGCATGCCCCCCAAGACGACCTTCTTCGCGCCCAAGCC
>DASUEE010000355.1:0-2785 GCA_036275235.1 Acidimicrobiales bacterium
TTCTTCGCGTCCGGGTGCCGCGAGCAGCCGGCCGTCGATGCCGACTGGTACGCCCGGCGCGACCTCGGCTTCGACCTCGACGCCGCCCGCGAGCGGTTCCTCGAGCTCGAGCTGCGGATCGGCACGTCGCTCGGCACCACGTCGACCCTCGCCCAGCTGCTCAAGCGCACGTGCGAGCAGTACCGCCTCACGCTCGACCTCCTGGAGGCGCGGGGCACCGACGGGTTCGGCCCGCTGTCCGCCCAGCTCTACGGCACCACCGACGACGTGTTCCACGCCGGCGGCCCGACGGTGGCCGACCTCGCCGGCCAGTTCCGCGACGCCCTGCACTGGGTGTCGGAGCTGCCCATCGACGAGCGGGACGAGCGCAGCATCGACGGCGAGACGGCCGTGGTCCTGCTGCAGCAGCGCCTCGACGCCTCGATGGGGCCAGGCATGTGCGACGTGGTGCTCGACGACGGCATCGTCGCCGACGCCGCCGCCGGTTCCAGCTACATCAAGCTGCGCGCCGACGCCATGTTCTCCGAGCGCCAGCTCGAGCAGCTCGAGTCCCACGAGGGCTGGGTGCACGTCGGCACCAGCGACAACGGGCGGGCCCAGCCCCACCTCACGGTGCTCGGCAAGGCGCCGCCGCCGGTGAACGTGACCCAGGAGGGCCTCGCCACCCTCACCGAGATCCTGTCGCTCACCTCGCACCCGGCCCGGTTGCTGCGCATCGCCGACCGCATCGACGCCATCGCCCTGGCGAACGACGGCGCCAGCTTCGTGGAGGTGGTCGAGCACTTCCGCACGCAGGGACTCGACGAGGAGGAGTGCTGGCACCTCACGATGCGCGTGTTCCGCGGCTCGACGCCCACGGGCCTGCCCTTCACGAAGGACCTCGCGTACGGCAAGGGCCTGGTGCTCACCTACGCGTACGTGCGGGTGGCGATCCGCACCGGCCGGCTCGACCGCGTGCCGATCCTGTTCTGCGGGAAGGTCGACATCAACCAGATGGGTGCGGTGAACGCCCTCTACGACGAGGGGCTCATCGCGCCCCCGGCGTTCCTGCCCGAGGTGTTCCGCGACGTGAACGCGCTCGCCGCCCAGGTCGCGTTCAGCCGGTTCCTGCGCGACCTCGACTTCGACCGCCTCGCGATGGACTACGCCCCGCTGCTCGGCGCGCCCACCCCTCCGCCCGACCCGGAGCCGGGCTCAGGAGCCGAGGTCCGGTAGGAGATCCTCTAGGAGAACAGCCACAGGGCGGCGCTGAGCACCGCCATCAGCAGCCCGATCAGACCGAGGACGACGCCGATGCGCGACGGTCCGAACCCGCGCCACCCCGGCCCCCGCTGCATCCCCCGCGCGCCCGACCACATGGCGAGCACGCCGAGCGCAGCGCCGGCGGGCCAGCCGGCCGGCAGGATGCCGGCGACCACGGCGAGCGCGCCGGCGATGGCCGGCACGGGCCACCACCAGGCGTTGCGCGTCGGTGCGGGGCTGGCGGGTGCGGTGGTGCGTCGGAGCTGCTGGGTCGTACCGCCCATGGGCCACCCCCTACCCAGCGGTGGCCGGAGCAGACGGGGTCAGGAGCCGTCGCCGCGCTCCCACGGCGCCGACCGACCGGCCGCCACCAGCGGCCGCTCCCGTCGGGGCCTCTCCGGCGATGCCTCCTCGACCAGCACCGGATCCCGCCGGAGGTCAGCCAGCTCGGCGTCGAGGTCGACGTGCTCGCTCACGCCGAAGCGGTCGTGGAACCGGCGCAGCGGGCCGGGTGCCCACCAGTTGGCCCTGCCCGCCAGGCGCATGAACGCGGGGACGAGCGTGCCGCGGATGATGAACGCATCGGTCAGCACGGCCAGCGCCATGCCGAGCCCGAACAGCTTGATGAACGTCACCTGGCTGGTGCCGAAGGCGACGAACACCACGGCGATGAGCAGCGCGGCGGCCGTGACGATGCGGCCGGTGCGCTCGAGGCCGAGGGCCACCGCCCGGCGGTCGTCGGCGCCGAGGTCGTGCTCCTCCTTGATGCGGGAGAGGAGGAAGACCTCGTAGTCCATGGAGAGGCCGAAGGCGACGCAGAACATGAGGATCGGCGTGCTGGCGTCGATGGTCCCCGTCGCCGTGAAGTCGAGGACGTCCGAGAGGTTGCCGTCCTGGAAGATCCAGACCATGGCGCCGAAGGTGGCGCTGAGGGACAGGACGTTCAGCACCAGCGCCTTGAGCGGGACGAGCACCGAACCGAACAGCAGGAACAGCAGCACGAACGTGATGCCGGCGATGATCGCCAGGGCGAGGGGCATCCGGCCGAGGAGGGCGGCCTTGGAGTCGACGAGCTGCGCCGACATCCCGGTGACCTGGGTGCCGTCGAAGGGCGCATCGACGTCGCGGATCGAGGCGACGAAGGCCTCGCCGGTGGCGGAGTTCGGCTCGTGGTCGGGGACGACCGAGACGAGCATCGAGTCCGGGCTCTGGAAGCGCTCGATCGCCTGGGGTGCGACCGTCGCCGCAGCCTCGGCGTCGAGGAGCAGCTCGCCGCCGGCGTAGATGCCGGTGAGCGCGTCGACCCGCTCGGCGCCCGTCGAGGCGCGAGAGCTCCCGGGCGTAGCCGTCGATGGCGGCCCGTCCCCTTCGTCCACGTGAACGCGGTCACATGCCCCCGGGTCACGTGCCAGACTCCGCCCATGTCGGGGACCATCCGGGGCGCAGCCCACATCGCCGGAGCCTTCGAGCACCCGCGGCGCACGATCCCCGACCGCACCACCCCGCAGATCCACGCCGAGGTGGCGGTGGGCGCCCTGGCCGA
>DASUEE010000356.1:0-5443 GCA_036275235.1 Acidimicrobiales bacterium
ACCAGGGCGAGGACGATGCCCACCACGAGGAAGCCGTCGTTCACGAGCACGGCGTCGTCGCCGGCGACGGCCCACAGCGCGATGCAGGCGGCGGCGGTGACCAGGTACAGGTAGCCCGGGATGCGGCGCCGGTTGTTGTCGGGGAAGACGTAGGGACCGACGTAGCCGGCGGCGTCGAGGTCCTCCGGCAGCTCGTCCGTGTACTCCTCGGCGCCGACCTCGTCGTCGCGGCGCTCGTCGGGGTCGGTCACGGCCGCCGACGGTACTCAGCGGGGCCAGGCGTCGACGAGCCTGCGCCACGTGGTCGACAGCGGCTCGGGGAGCACGCGGGCCTCGGCGACGGCGGTCATGAAGTTCGAGTCGGCGTCCCATCGCGGCAGGACGTGCGCGTGCACGTGGTTGGGCACGCCGGCGCCGGCGGCCTCGCCCAGGTTGAACCCGACGTTGACCCCGTGCGGCGAGTACGCCGCCTTCACGGCGACGACCGCCTGGTTCACCACGGACCAGAGCTCGGCCGACTCGTCGGCGTCGAGGTCCTCGAGGTCGCCGACCTCCCGGTACGGCAGGACCAGCAGGTGCCCCGTGCCGTACGGGTAGGCGTTGAGGATGGCGAACGTCCGCTCGGCCCGGCGCACGACGTAGGCGGTCTCGTCGGTGAGCTCGCCCTGCTCGACCGCGCCGAGGATGCGGGTGAAGACCGTGCCCTCGCCCACCAGGTTGGCGCCGGAGGCCGCCTCGGCGACGTAGGCGGAGCGCCAGCCGGACCAGATCCGGTCGAGCGCCGGCCGGTCAGGCGTGGTCACGGATCTCGGCGAGGATCCGCTCGACGAACGCGTCGACCGGGATGTCCCGCTCGGGCTTCTCGGCGCCGCGCGCGTTGTCGGCGACCGTGCCGGCGGCGACGTCGTCGCCGCCCACCACGAGGATGTGCGGCACCTTCTCGAGCTTGTGCTTGCGGATGCGGGCGCCGAGCCCCTCGTCCGCCGCGGACACCTCGACCCGGACGCCGGCGGCCCGGAGGCGGTCGGCGACCGAGGCGGCGTGGTCCTCGTGCTCGCCGGCCACGGGGCAGACCACGGCCTGCACGGGCGACAGCCACGTCGGGAAGGCCCCGGCGTAGTGCTCGAGGAGGACGCCGAAGAACCGCTCGATCGAGCCGAACAGCGCTCGGTGGATCATCACCGGCTGCTGCCGCGAGCCGTCGGGTGCCGTGTATTTGAGGTCGAACAGCTCGGGCTCGAAGAAGTCGAGCTGGATGGTCGACAGCTGCCACGTGCGGCCGATGGCGTCGCGCGCCTGGACCGAGATCTTCGGGCCGTAGAACGCCGCGCCGCCCGGGTCGTCCACCAGGTCGAGGCCCGATGCCTCGGCGACCTCGGCCAGCACCTTCGTCGCCTCCTCCCAGGTGGCGTCGTCGCCAACCGACTTCTCCGGGTCGCGCGTCGAGAGCTCCAGGTAGAACTCGGCGAGGCCGTAGTCGGCGAGCAGGTCGAGCACGAAGCGCAGCAGGCTGGCCAGCTCGTCGCGCATCTGCTCGCGGGTGCAGTAGATGTGCGCGTCGTCCTGCGTGAAGCCGCGCGCCCGGGTGAGGCCCTGGACCACGCCCGACTTCTCGTAGCGGTACACGGTGCCGAACTCGAACAGCCGCAGCGGCAGCTCCCGGTACGAGCGGCCGCGCGACTCGAACACCAGGTTGTGCATCGGGCAGTTCATCGGCTTGAGGTAGTAGTCCTGGCCGGCGCGGGTGACGTGGCCGTCCTCGTCGGTCACCTCGTCGAGGTGCATCGCCGGGAACATCCCGTCGGCGTACCACTCGAGGTGCTTCGAGGTCTCGAAGAGGTGGGCCTTGGTGATGTGCGGCGTGGAGACGAACGAGTAGCCGGCCTCCACGTGCCGCCGGCGGGCGTAGTCCTCCATCTCCATCTTGATGATGGCGCCCCGGGGGTGGAACACCGGGAGGCCGGAGCCGATCTCGTCGGGGAAGCTGAACAGGTCGAGCTCGGCGCCGAGCTTGCGGTGGTCGCGCCTGGCCGCCTCCTCCATCTGGCGCAGGTGGGCTTCGAGGTCGGCCTTGGTGGCCCACGCCGTGCCGTAGATGCGCTGGAGCTGGGGGTTCTTCTCGTCGCCACGCCAGTACGCGCCGGCCACCCGCATCAGCTTGAAGTGGCCGAGGTGATCGCTGGTGGTGGGCACGTGGGGCCCACGGCAGAGATCGATGAAGCCGTCGTGGCCGTGGAACGACTGGTTCGGGCGGGGCTCGGGCGGGATGTTCTCGTAGCAGCGCACCTCGCCGCGCGCGGACGTCGCCGACATGGGGTCGGTCGACGCGTTGTCGATGATCTCGAGCTTGTAGGGGTGCTCGGCGAAGACCTCGCGCGCCTCGTCCGCGGAGATCTCGCTCTTCACGAAGGGCTGGGACTCCTTCAGGATCTCCCGCATCCGCGCCTCGATGGCCTCGAGGTCGTCCTCGGAGAACGTGCCGCCGCCCGGGAGCTCGAAGTCGTAGTAGAAGCCGTTCTCCACCGGCGGGCCGATGCCGAACGTCGCCCCCGGGTGCAGGTCGAGCACGGCCTGGGCGAGCACGTGCGCCGTCGAGTGCCGGATGACGTAGAGGCCGGCGTCGCTGTCGGCGGTGACGATCGCGACCGCGTCGCCGTCCTCGAGGACGTGGGTCAGGTCGCGCTCGACGCCGTTGACCTCGGCGATGACGGCCTTCTTGGCCAGCCCCTTGGCGATCGAGCGGGCCAGGTCGCCGGCGGTGGACCCGGTGGGCAGCTCGCGGCTGGATCCATCGGGCAGCGTGACGGCGATCTGGTCGGGCATGGGCTCGGAGGGTAGCGACGGGCCTCAGGCCCCACGAACGCCGTTCGCTGGTCGATCCGTGACCGGATGTGGTCGCGCGTCGACCAGGGAACGGTCAGGGGGTGTCGGTCTTCGCCGGCGGCCGCCAGAAGGCAGCGAGCAGGAGGATCGCACCGCCGAAGCCGGCGGCCAGGACGATGGCCAGCCCGACGCCTCCGGGCACGGGCAGGCCGTCGGTCTGGAACAGGTCGAGCGCCTCGTCGAGCGACCAGTGGCCGGGGCCCACGGTGCCGAGCGCCACGCCGCACGCGATGAGGGTCATCACGTACTCCCACCCCTCGCCGGGGCGGAAGATGAAGAAGCCGTTCCCCCGGTGGTTGGTCACGAGCGCCACGGTCATCGTGCCCACCACGGCGGCGGCGCCGAGGGGCGTCAGCAGGCCGAGCACGAGGCTCACGCCGGCGGCGAGCTCGGCGAGGCTGGCGATCCAGGCGTGCAGGATGCCGGGACGCATGCCGAGCGACTCGAACCACCCCGCGGTGCCCTGCACCTTCCCGCCCCGGAACAGGTGGTTCCACCCGTGGGCGAACATGACGGCGCCGATGGCGCAGCGGAAGGCGAGCAGGGCGATGTCGACCGCGTCCTGATCCATGGCCGGAGCCTGTCAGGACCACCACTTCGCGAGCACATCCGCCGACGAGGGCCGCTCGACGGTCTCGCCGTCGTCGACCACCTCGGCGCCGCCGGTCCCGACCAGGACCCGCGCCCGGGACGGGGCGGGCTCGGGCGCGGCCGGGCGGGCCGGCTCGCGCTCCGGTGCGGGCCCGTGCTCGGTCCCGTCGACCGCGTCGGGCCTGTCGGCCCTGTCCCCCTTGCCGGCGTACGTGTCGACGTACTCCTGGCCGGAGAGCTTGCGGATCTCGAACATGACCTCGTCGATGAGCTGGCGGAGCACGAGGCGGTCGTCGGCGCGATCGGCGTAGCGGCTCACGTCGATGGGGGCGCCGATGTTCACCTGGCAGGAGACGAACGGCTTCGGCAGCGGCTCGTCCGCCGGCTGCATGCGGTCGGTGCCCTTGATCCCGACCGGGATGATCGGGGCGCCGGTGCGCAGCGCGAGGCGGGCCGGGCCGGTGTGGCCCTTGTGCAGCTTGCCGTCGCGAGAGCGGGTGCCCTCCGGGTAGATGCCGAACAGCTCCCCGCGCTCGAGGATGCGGGCCGCCGTGTCGAGCGCCCGCTGGCTGGCGCTGCCGCCACCGCGGTCGATCGGGATCATGCCGATGGCCGGGAAGACGTAGCGGGTCTTCCACGAGTCCATGTACTCGGCCTTGCCGACGTAGCTGATGCGCCGGGGCAGGACGCAGGGCAGCACGAGCGAGTCGATGAAGGAGATGTGGTTCGGGCAGAAGATCGCCGCGCCCTCCGACGGCACGTTGTGCAGTCCGGTGACGTTGATGCGCCACATCGCGCGCATGGCAGGTCGGACGATGGCCCTGGCCAGCGGATAGAGCTTCCCGTACTCGCGCTCGTCCCCCACGAGGCGGAACGTACCAGTGCCGCGCGCATCTCCGTCGGCGGTGCCGGAAGATGTTCCGGTGCAGCTCAGCCTTCGTCGAGGCGGACGCCGAGGAGCAGCGCCGCGGCGGTGACGTCGGCCCCGGCGTCGGCGGCGACGTCGACGGCCTGGACCGCGCCGGGGGTGTCGAGGTCCTCGTCGAGGTGGGCGCGCACGGTGTCGAGCACCGCCGAGCCGTCGCCACCCGCCGCCGATCCGGCACGCCAGCGTGCGAGCCGCTCGGCGGCCTCGGGCATGAGGTCGTCGTGCCACTCCCACCCGTCGCGGTAGTGGTGCTTGACCACGGCGAGGCGGACGGCCATCGACTCCCACTCCTTGCGCAGCTCGGAGACGAAGACGAGGTTGCCGAGCGACTTCGACATCTTCTCGCCGTCCATGCGGACCATCGCCTGGTGCATCCAGTGACGCACGAAGGGCTCACCCGTGGCGGACTCGGACTGCGCCGCCTCGCACTCGTGGTGCGGGAAGATGAGGTCGGCGCCGCCACCGTGCAGGTCGATGGTGGTGCCCAGCTCCCGCAGGGCCAGCGCCGAGCACTCGATGTGCCAGCCGGGCCGCCCGGGCCCCCAGAGCGAGTCCCAGGCGGGCTCGTCGGGGAGCGACGGCTGCCAGAGGACGAAGTCGAGCGGGTCTCGCTTGTTCGGGTCGTCGACGTTCCCGCCGCGCTCGCGCGCGTACTCGAGCATCGTCTCGCGGTCGTAGCCGGAGACCTGGCCGAACTTCTCGTACGTCGAGATGTCGAAGTACACGGCGCCGCCGGCCTCGTAGGCGTGCCCGCGGTCGAGGACCATGCCGATGAAGCCCCGGATGTCCGCGATCGCCGAGGTGGCCCGCGGCTCGCTCCACGACGGGAGCATCCCGAGGGCGACCATGTCGTCGTCGAACTTGGCGGTCTCGGCAGCCGCGAGGTCGAGGTAGTGGACACCCAGCTCGCGCGCCTTGCCGAGGATGGAGTCGTCGACGTCGGTGACGTTGCGCACGCAGCGGGTCTGGTGGCCGCGGTCGCGCAGGCGGCGCTGGAGCACGTCGTAGCCGACGTAGGCCGCCGCGTGGCCGAGGTGGGTC
>DASUEE010000357.1:0-4156 GCA_036275235.1 Acidimicrobiales bacterium
GCCCACGGACCGCCGAGGCGCCGGCCCAACCGCCAGACCGCGACGACGGCGAGGAGCGACAGCGTCCGGGCGAGGACGTGGAACGCCGGGACCGCCAGGTCGCCGAGCGGGGCCAGCCCGACCGTCGCCGCCACCGGCAGCGGCTTCCACGACGGACCACCGGTGGTGTCGAGCGTCCCCCGACCGATCTCGCGACCCCACACCAGCCACGCCCACGGGTCGTAGCCCAGGGTGGCGGGGACGGCGAGGCTGGCGAGGGCGACCACGACGCAGGCCGCGACGACGAGCGCCCACGCCGGCGGCTGGCGGGCGGCGCGCACTACCCGTCGGTACGGGGCAGCGCGTGCACGGGACCGACGACCCGCACCAGCACCTGGTCGCCGGGGTGCCAGGACCCGGCGCCCACGACCCGGCAGCGCACCCGGCGACCGGATTCGAGCTCCACGCTCAGCAGCTGGTCGTGCCCGAAGAAGGACCGGGACAGCACCCGTCCGCGGGCTCCGCCGCACGCACCCTCGCCGGCCTCGGCGCTCGCGACCACGGCCACCGACTCGGGTCGCAGCAGGACGTCGACCGGGCCCTCGATCGGGTCGTCGAGCACCAGTCGACCGAGCTCGGTCTCGGCCGCCCCGTCGGACGCCGTGCCGGCCAGCACCTCGGCGGCGCCCAGGAACCCGGCCACCCACCGGGTGGCCGGACGGGCGTACACCTCCTCGGGCGTGCCCGCCTGCTCGACGTGGCCGTCGCGCATGATCACCACCTGGTCGGCGAGCGAGAGCGCCTCCTGCTGGTCGTGGGTGACCAGCAGGGCGCTGGCCCCGGCCGAGCGCAGGATCGACGCCACCTCCTCGCGCAGCGACGTGCGCAACGTGGCGTCGAGCGCGGCGAAGGGCTCGTCGAGGAGCACGACCTCCGGGTCCATGGCCAGCGCGCGCGCCAGCGCGACCCGCTGCCGCTCGCCTCCGGACAGCTCGTGCGGGTAGGACCCACCCCGGCCGGCCAGGCCCACCAGCTCGAGGCACTCCTGCGCCCGGCCCTCGCGGGGGCCGCCGAAGCTCACGTTCTTCGCGACGGTGAGGTGCGGGAACAGCGCCCCGTCCTGGAAGACCATCCCGATGCGCCGGTGCTCCGGCTCCACCCAGGTGCCCGGCCCCACGACGGTGCGGTCGCCGATCTCCACCGTGCCGGCGTCGGGTCGCTCGAACCCGGCGATCACGCGCAGGAGCGTGGTCTTGCCCGAACCGCTCGGCCCGAGCAGCGCGGCGAGCTCGCCCTGGGCGACGGTGACCCCCGCACCCGACACCGCGCACGTCGCGCCGAAGGTCTTGGCGATCCCGGTGGCTCGGATGGCCGGCGCGCTCACGACGATCGACGGTACCCGACCACCCCGGCGGCCCTTCAGCCGGCAAGCCCCTCGCTGTTAGGGGAGCCGAACGGAAGGGCCGTACACTCGGCACCGCCCCCACCCCGTCCGGAGGACGAAGATGCTCGCCGCTCTGCTGCGCCGGCGCTGGCCCATCCCGGTGCTGATCCTGGTCGTCGTCGGCGCCGTCGCGGCCGGGGCGCTCGCGACCACCGGCGGCGGGGGCGAGACCGCCCTGGTCATCTACAACGGCCGGGCCCACTACGGCTCCGAGGACATCTTCCTGCGGTTCGAGGAGGAGACCGGCATCGACGTGGAGCTCCGCGGCGGGACCGCTCCGGAGCTGTTCGAGCGCCTGCGTCGGGAGGGCGACGACTCCCCCGCCGACGTGCTGATCACCACGGACCTCGCCAACCTCTGGCGCGCCGAGGAGGCCGGGCTGCTCCAGCCGATGCGCTCCGACGTCGTCGAGGCCAACATCCCCGAAGGCCTGCGCGACCCCGCCGGCCACTGGGTGGCGCTGACCACCCGGCTGCGCGTGCCCGTGGTCAACACCGACCAGCTGTCACCCGACGAGGTCACGGGCTACGAGTCCCTCGGCGACCCCCGCTACCGCGGCCGCACCTGCCTGCGCACGTCGACCAACGAGTACAACCAGTCGCTGGTCGCCGACATGATCGCCAAGCGGGGCCGGGACGCCACCGAGGCGCTGCTGCAGTCGTGGATGGACAACGACCCGGACATCATCGGCTCCGACGGCGAGCTGCTCGCCGCGATGGGCGCCGGCGAGTGCGCCCTCGGCCTGACGAACCACTACTACCTGGGGCGCATCCTCGCCGACGACCCCGACTTCCCCGTGGCGCCGGCGTGGCCGGACCAGGACGGCGCCGGCGCCCACGCCAACGTGTCGGGCATCGGGGTCGCCGCCTCCACCGACCAGCCCGAGGACGCACGTCGGCTCATCGAGTTCCTCACCGGGGACGACGCGCAGGACACGTTCACGGTCGGCAGCGAGTTCCCGGCCAACCCCGACGCCGATCCGCCGGCGCACATCGCCGACTGGGCCGACGTGGTCCTCGACCCCATCGACGTCGAGGAGGCGGGCCCGCTGCTCGCCGACGCCGTCGAGCTGATGCTCGCCGTCGGGTGGAACTGACCACCGGCGCACCCCGCCGCACGGCGCCCCGAGCGGGCATCGCCGGGTGGTCGCTGCTCGGCCTCCTCGTCGCGGTCGTCGTCACCGGGCCGCTGCTCGCCCTCCCCGCCAGCTTCCTCGGGCAGGGCGAGGCGTTCGACCAGATCGGACGGACGCTCCTCCCCCGTGCGCTGCGCACGAGCGTGCTGCTCGGGCTCGGCGTCGGTGCCGGCACCCTGCTCGTGGGTGGCGGGCTCGCGCTGCTCGTCTCGTTCTGGGACTTCCCCGGACGCCGCTGGCTCGACTGGGCGCTCGTGCTGCCGATGGCGATGCCTGGCTACGTGCTGGTGTTCGTGGTGCTCGGCCAGTACGGCACGGCCACGCCGCTGCAGAGCAACCTCTTCGGCGAGGGGTTGCGGTTCGAGGGGATCCGCTCGCCGCTCGGCGCCGTGGTCGTCCTCACCGGCGTGCTCTACCCGTACGTCTACATCCTCGGGCGCAGCGCCTTCCTCGGGCAGTCCCGGCAGGCCATCGAGTCCGCCCGCTCGCTCGGCCTCCCCTACGGCCGGGCCGTGCGGCGGGTCGCCGTGCCGCTCGCCCGGCCCGCGCTTGCCGGCGGCGCAGCCCTCGCGGTCATGGAGGCCCTCGCCGACTTCGGCGCCGTCGACCTGCTCGGCGTGCAGGCGCTCACGAGCGCGATCTACCGGGTCTGGTACGGCGCGTTCGACCAGGCCGCCGCGCTCCAGCTCGCCACCGTGCTCGTGGGGCTCGCCCTGACCATGGTGAGCGTCGAGCGCCTGCTGCGCGGGCGGGCGCGGTACCACCAGGCCCTCGGCGCCGGCGATGCCATCGAGCCGCAGCGCCTCCGCGGCTGGCGGGGCTGGCTCGCCGCGCTGCCGGGCACGGCCGTGCTGCTGCTGGTGTTCGCGATCCCCATCGTGCAGCTGGTGGCGTGGTCCGCGGAGACCGTCGCCGACGACCAGCTCGCCTCCGACCTGTGGTCGGCGGCGCGCAACACCCTCGTCCTCGGCGTGCTCGCCGCCCTGGTCGCGCTGGTCACCTCGACCGTGGTCGTGTACGGCCAGCGCAGCCAGCCGTCCCGGCTCGGCGCGGTGGCGGCCCGCCTCGCCACCCTCGGCTACGCGGTGCCGGGCACCGTGGTCGCCGTCGCCGTCTACGTGCCCCTCGTGTGGTTCGACCGGCGCGTCGTCGACGTCACGGAGTCGGTCCTGGGGAGCCGCGAGCTGCTGTTCACCGGGACGATCCTCGGGCTGCTCGTCGCCTACCTGGTGCGCTTCCACGCCCTGGCCTACTTCGCCGTCGAGGCCCGCATGAGCCGCATCGGGACGAACCTCGACGACGCCGCCCGCGCCCTCGGCGCCGACCGGGCCCGCATCCTGGCCGACGTGCACCTGCCGCTCCTGAAGCCCGGGCTGCTCACCGCCGCCCTGATGGTGCTGGTGGAGGTGATGAAGGAGCTCCCCGCCACCGCGCTGCTGCGCCCGCTCGGCGGTGACACCCTCGCCATCACCGTCTGGGAGGCCACGAAGGACTCGCGCTTCGACGTGGCCGCCCTTCCCGCGCTGCTCATCGTCGCCGTCGGCCTGCTCCCGGTGATCCTGCTCGTGCACCTGCTGCGCACCAGCGGCTGGCAGGAG
>DASUEE010000358.1:0-5051 GCA_036275235.1 Acidimicrobiales bacterium
GCCCTGGCGCAGGTCTGAGCGGGTTCAGCCGCCGATCTGCGACATCGACTTGCGGGGCCGGATGAACTGGACGTTGCCGATGGCGTGGCCCGCCCACTTGGCCTGCACGGCGCGCCGCATGACCTCCGCCAGGTCATCGTCGGTGGCGCCCGCCCGCATCGGCCCGCGCAGGTCGAACTCGTCGAGGGCGAAGAGGCAGTTTCGGAGCTGGCCCTCGGCGGTGAGGCGCACCCGGTCGCAGGACTCGCAGAAGGGGCGGGTGACGCTGGGGACCACGCCCACGACGTCGCCGGGCCCGTCGCCCGGCCGGTCGAGGTAGCGGAAGCGCTCGGCCGGCTCGCTCCCCCGGACCACCGGCTCGAGCGGGAACACGTCGCCGATGCGGCGGACGATCTCGGCCTGGGGCACGACCTTGCCCTGCTGCCAGCCGGCGTCGGCGTCGAGGGGCATGAACTCGATGAACCGGACGGTGACGTCGCGCTCGCGGCCGAAGCGGGCGAAGTCCACGACCTCGTCGTCGTTGACGCCCCCGACGAGCACCACGTTCACCTTCACCGGCGACAGGCCGGCTTCCTTCGCGGCGTCGATGCCGTCGAGGACGCGGTCGAGCTCGTCGCGGCGGGTGAGCTCGAGGAAGCGGTCGGCGTGCAGCGAGTCGAGGCTGACGTTGATCCGCCGCAGGCCGGCGTCGGCGAGGGCCTGCGCGTGGCTGCGCAACGTCGACCCGTTCGTGGTCATCGCCAGGTCGACGCCGAGCTCGGCGAGCTTGCCCACCAGCACCGGCAGGTGGGCCCGCACCGTGGGCTCGCCGCCGGTGAGGCGGATGCTGTCGACGCCGAAGCGCTCGACCAGCACACGGGCGATGCGCGTGATCTCCTCGAAGCTGAGGATCTCCTCGCGGGGCAGCCACTGCATCCCCTCCTCGGGCATGCAGTACGTGCAGCGGAAGTTGCACCGGTCGGTCACCGAGATCCGCAGGTCACGGTGGACGCGGCCGAAGGTGTCGACGAGCTGCTCGGTGCCGGCCATGCCGGACCCAGGCTACTGCTGCACCTCGTAGCGCCACGTCGCCTCGGACATCACGAGCCGGTGGCGGGGGCCGGGCGCGTCCGCGTCGCCGCTCTCGTAGGCGGCGTCGCCGTCCCAGGCGAGCACCAGCGGCGCGTCGCCGTCGGGCAGCTGCACGATCCGGCTGGCGTAGCGCTCGGGCTCGCGGGCCGCGGCCGCCTCGAGGGCCTCGTCGACGCTGCGGTGCGCGATCAGGTGGTGCAGCGTCACCCACGTGGGCGGGGCGAGCTGGATCTCACCGGCGTCTCGGCGGCGCAGCATCTCGGCCGGCTGCACCCAGACGTCCTCGTGGATCTCCCCGCCGTCGATGGTGACCACGCCGTCCTCGCCCACCGGCGCCCGGCACAGGAAGAACCAGGTGAGGAAGCGCTTCTTGGATCCCATGGCGCCCTGCGCCGGGGGCGTCCAGTGCGACAGGGGCACCATCTTCGCGGGCTCGACCAGCAGGTCGGCCTCCTCCAGCGCCTCGCGGGCCGCGGCCCGACGGGCGGCGGCCAGCTCGTCGCCGGGCAGGAGGGGGTCGACGTCGTGGGGGTCGATCTTCCCGCCGGGGAACACCCACATGCCGCCGAAGGCGATGGCGGAGTTGCGCCGCAGCATCAGCACCTCGATCGCCGGCTCCCCGTCGGCGTCGACGACATCCCGCAGGGGAACGACCGTGGCAGCCGCGATGGCTTCGCCCTCGGTGTCGAGGAACGTCATCGGCCGGCCCTCAGGCCCCCGCCTCCTCGAGTGCCCGGCGGGTCAGGACCCGGGCCAGGTGGCGCCGGAACCCGGGGGACGCGTTGAGGTCGCCGGCGGGCTCCGTGCCCTCGTCGGCCACGGCGGCGGCGTCCTCGGCGCTGGCGCCCGACGCCGCGGCCTGCTCGGTGGCCGTGGCCCGCACGGGGCGGCTGTCCATGTTCACGAGACCCACGCCGACCCGGCCGTCCGTGCGCACGCACGCCACACCCACGATGGCCCAGTCCTGGGCCCGCCGGTTGAACTTCTGGAACGACCACCCGGCGCCGCCCACCTTCGGGACGCGGATCTCCGTGAGCAGCTCGCCCGGCTCGAGGGCGGTCTCGAGGAAGCCCTGGAAGAAGTCGTCGACCGCGACCTCGCGCGTGCCGGCGGGACCCTGCACCACGAGGCTGGCACCGAGGGCGAGGAGGACGGCGGGGAGGTCGGACGCGGGGTCGCCGTGGGCGATGGACCCGCCGATGGTGCCGCGGTGGCGGACCTGGGGGTCGCCGACATGGGACGTGGCGTGGGCGAGGATCGGCGCGTGCTCGCGCAGCACGCCGCTGGTCTCCACGTCGCGGTGGCGGGTGAGGGCGCCGATGGCGACGTGGTCGCCCGCGTCGCGGATGTACTTGAGGTCGTCGACGCGACCGACGTCGACCAGCACGGACGGCGTGGCGAGGCGGAGCTTCATCAGCGGGACGAGCGAGTGGCCGCCGGCCAGGACCTTCGCGTCGTCGCCGTGCTCGGCGAGCGTGGCGAGGGCCTCGTCGGCGGAGCCGACCCGGACGTAGTCGAAGGCGGCGGGGATCACCGGCCGACCTCCACGCGCGTGCCGCCCCGCCCCGTCGCCGCGGCGGCGAGCACGGCGGCGACGATGTTGTGGTAGCCGGTGCAGCGGCACAGGTTCCCCTCGAGCCCCTCGCGCACCTGCGCCTCGGTGGGATCGGGGATCTCGTCGAGGAGCGACGTGGCGGCCATGACCATGCCCGGCGTGCAGAACCCGCACTGCAGGCCGTGGTTCTCGTGGAACGCCTGCTGCATGGGGTGCATCTCCTCCGCCGAGGGCGCCAGGCCCTCGATGGTGGTGACCGCGCACCCGTCGGCCTGCACGGCGAGCACCGTGCACGACTTCACCGCCTCGCCGTCGAGGTGCACCGTGCACGCCCCGCACGACGACGTGTCGCAGCCGACGTTGGTGCCGGTGAGCCCGAGCGCCTCCCGGAGGTGGTGCACGAGCAGCGTGCGCGGCTCCACGTCGTGGCGGGCCTCGGTCCCGTTGACCGTGATCGAGATCTCCACGTGGCGACCCCTTCCTCGTGTGCGTCGTGGCGACTTCCTAGCGCATCGACGGAGCACCACGCGCCCAGGTGCCGGCACTACGATGGGCACATCTCCGGGCCGTGCGAGGCGGCCCGTCGTCCAGCGAGGTCGGGATGAGCTGGTTCCGCAAGAGCACGCAGCCGGAGGGGGCCGCCACGCCCGACACGGAGGACCGGCTCGCGGCCGTCGGGCCGGGTGTGCCGGGCCGTTGCCCGTCGTGCGACGGCCTGGGCTACATCGACACCATCGACCTCGGGCACCGGTTCCAGATCCAGCACTGCAAGGACTGCGGGCACCGGTGGGAGTACCTGTTCGACGCCGAGGGGCGCGTCGTGGGGCTCACCGAGCTCGACGAGCACGGGCAGCCCCGGTCCCGCACCCGGGTGCGCCCCCGGCCGGCGCCCGCGGGTCCTGCGGTCCCCGGGCCCGCCACGGGGGTCGAGCCCGAGCCGGCCCCGCCGGTCGAGCCGCCGGCAGCGGAGGGCGAGGCCGACGAGGTCACCGAGGTCATCGACCTGCGGGACCCGGTCGCCGAGCCCACCCCGGCGCCCACCGACGGGGCCGTGCCCGAGGAGATGTCCCCCGCGGAGTGGCTCCGGCACGCCCTGCGGCGCTGAACCCGCTCAACCGGCGGCGCGCACCGCCTCCCAGATCCGCTCCGGCGTGCACGGCATGTCGACGTGCCGAACGCCGAGGTGGGCGAGCGCGTCGCACACGGCTGACTGCACCGCCGGCGTGGACCCGATGGTCCCCGACTCCCCGATGCCCTTGGCGCCGAGCGGGTTGATCGGCGTCGGCGTCTCCATCGTGACCAGCTCGAAGCTCGGGAGCTCGGCCGCAGAAACCATCGTGTAGTCGGCGAGGTTCGTGGTCTGCGGGTTGCCGTCCTCGTCGTAGCGGACCCACTCGTACAGGGCCTGGGCCACCCCCTGGGCGATGCCGCCGTGGCGCTGGCCCTCGACCAGCAGCGGGTTCAGGACCGTGCCGGCGTCGTCGCAGGTGACCATCCGTACGAGGCGGGCGAGGCCGGTCTCGGTGTCGACCTCCACCACCGCGACGTGCGTGCCGAAGGGGTAGGTCGGGCTCTCGGCCTCGAAGTCGGCCTCCGCCTCGAGGCCCTCCGCGCCGGCGGCGGCGGCGACCTCGGCCCACGCCCGCGACACGGCGGGCGAGCCGGCCACGTGGAAGGCGCCGTTCGCCCGGTCGAGCTCGACGTCGGCCGGGTCGGCCTCGAGCAGGTCGGCGGCGAGCTGGCGGGCCCGGTCGAGCACCTGCCCGGCGGCGTCGTGGATGGCGGCGCCACCGAGCTGCAGCGAGCGGGACCCGAAGGTGCCCACGCCGCGCGCGACCTCGTCGGTGTCGCCGTGCTTCACGGTGACGCGGTCGAGGGGGATGCCGAGGGCGTCGGTGACGAGCATGGCGAAGCTCGTGTCGTGGCCCTGGCCGTGCGCGCTGGCGCCCGTGTACGCCGTGGCCGATCCGTCCGGGTGGACGACCACGCGCCCGTACTCGCCGCCGGCCTGCGGGCCGGCGGTGACCTCGACGTAGATGCACACCCCGATGCCGATCTGCATCCGGTCGCCGGCCTCGCGCCGGCGCGCCTGCTCGGCCCGCAGGTCGGCGTAGCCGGCGGCGTCCAGGGCGAGGTCGAGGCTGCGCTCGTAGTCGCCGACGTCGTAGACGGTGTCGGTGGGGGTGGTGTACGGGAAGGCGTCGGCGGGGACGAGGTTGCGCCGGCGGACCTCGGCGGGGTCCATGCCGATCTCGGCGGCGAACAGGTCGATCGCCCGCTCGATCGCCGCGGTGGCCTCGGGACGGCCCGCGCCGCGGTAGGCCACGGTGGGGGTGGTGTTGGTGATCACGGAGCGGGCGTTGAACTGGACCTCGGGGATCTCGTACACGCCGCTGGCCATCACGCGGGTGAGGAACGGGAGGAA
>DASUEE010000359.1:0-2668 GCA_036275235.1 Acidimicrobiales bacterium
GACCATGACCTGCGCCGACGACCGCCCGCCGTTCACCGACAGCCGGGGGTGGCTGCTCCTCGACCCCAGGTTGCTCCACGGCCTGGAGCTGCGCTACGTGCTCACCGACCTGATCGCGTCGGCACCGGACCACGTGTGGACCGTGGCCGAGCTCGTGCGACGGCTCGAGCGGGCCGGCTTCGTGCTGCCGGGCCGGGCGAGCAAGACCGTGTCCGACCACCTGCGGGCGGAGTGCGGCCGGGGCCGGGTGCGTCGGGTCGGCCGGGGCCGGTACGCCCTCGGGGCCATCCCGGGCGCCACCCGCCGGCGCATCCGGCGGGCGGCCCGCCACCGCAGCGAGCTTCTCGGGAGTTGGTCGCCAGCGCAGGTCGCCGGTTCACTTGAGCGGTGACCGATCCCGTGTCCGAGGCCCAGCGGCGCCGTACGTTCGCCATCATCAGCCACCCGGACGCGGGCAAGACCACGCTCACGGAGAAGTTCCTGCTCTACGGCGGGGCCGTCCAGGACGCCGGCCAGGTGAAGGCCCGGGGCGAGCGGCGCAAAGTGCGCTCCGACTGGATGGAGATGGAGCAGCAGCGCGGCATCTCCATCACCTCGACCGTGCTCCAGTTCCCGTACCGGGACCGTGTGCTGAACCTGCTCGACACGCCTGGCCACCGGGACTTCAGCGAGGACACCTACCGAGTGCTGGCGGCGGCCGACACGGCGATCATGGTCCTCGACGCCAGCGCCGGCATCGAGCCCCAGACGCTGAAGCTGTTCGAGGTGTGCCGCGAGCGGCGCATCCCGCTGCTCACGTTCATCAACAAGTGGGACCGGCCGGGCAAGGAGGCGCTCGAGCTCACCGACGAGATCGAGTCCACGCTCGAGCTGGCCACCATGCCCATCGCCTGGCCGGTGGGCATCGCCGGCGACTTCCGGGGCCTCATCGACCGGGGCAGCGGCGACTACGTGCGCTTCACCCGCTCCGCCCACGGCGCCACCCAGGCCGGCGAGGAGGTGCTCGATCCCGCCCGCGCCGAGGAGGTCGACGGCGACGCGTACCTCGCCGCCGTCGAGCAGATCGAGCTGCTCGAGGCCGTGGGCTCCGACTTCGACCGGGAGCTCTTCGAGTCCGCCGAGGCGACGCCGGTCTTCTTCGGATCGGCGCTCACGAACTACGGCGTGCGGCTCCTGCTCGACGCCGTCGTCGACCTGGCGCCGCCCCCCGGGCCGCGCCCCGACGTCGACGACCACCCCCGGCCCCTCGATGCCCCGTTCAGCGGCTTCGCCTTCAAGGTCCAGGCGAACATGGACCCGAGCCACCGCGACCGCATCGCCTTCGTGCGCGTCTGCTCGGGGCGCTTCGAGCGGGGGATGGTCGTCACCCATGGGCGTACCGGCAAGCCCTTCAGCACGAAGTACGCGCACTCGGTCTTCGGCCAGGACCGCGACACCCTCGAGGAGGCCTTCCCCGGCGACGTGATCGGCCTCGTGAACGCCATGGAGGTCCGGGTCGGCGACACGCTGTGGTTCGAGGAGCCGGTCGAGTTCCCCGGCATCCCCGCCTTCGCCCCGGAGCTGTTCGCCATCGCCCGCCCCAAGGACGTCGGCCGGTTCAAGCAGTTCCGCAAGGGCATCGCCCAGCTCGACGAGGAGGGCGTGGTGCAGGTGCTGCGCGACCGCGACCTCGGCGACCAGGAGCCGATGCTCGCCGCGGTCGGCCAGATGCAGTTCGAGGTCGCGTCGGCCCGCCTCGCCGACGAGTTCGGCTCGGCCGCCGAGATCTCCATGACCCGCTACTCGATCGCCCGCCTCACCGACGAGGAGACGATGGCGAACCTGCGGGGGATGACCGGCGTGCGGGTCCTCGAGCGGTCCGACGGCGCGCTGCTCGCGCTGTTCGAGTCCGTGTACTGGCTGCAGCGCATCGAGTCCGACCACCCGGACTGGGCCCTCGAGCCGCTGGTGGCAGAAGGGCTCGCCGGATGACGGTCGACCGCCCGTAGCCTGGGCGGGGATGGGAGACGGCGTGGACGACGACGCCCCGGGCCCCCCGCTGCGAGGTGTCGTCGAGGTCGAGTGGGACGGCTGGGACGACGACGGCCGTCGCTCGCGCGCCGGCTGGGTCGTGGCGATCGTCCTCCTCGTGGCCACGCTCGCGGTCGCCGGCCTGGTCGTGTGGGCGGCGGGCTCCGACGCCGAGCTCCCGCCGGAACGCCCGGCCGAGGCGACGCCCGGCGGGTAGCGCTCAGCAGGTGGCGCCCTCGGCCGGGAGCTCACCGGCCACGAGGTACCGGACGACGACGTCGTCCACGCAGGCGTCGCCCTGGAACACCACCGTGTGCCCGTCGCCCTCGTGGGTGAGCAGCGATGCGTCGTCCAGCCGCTCGCCGACGACCAGCGCCCCCTCGTGCGGGGTGGCCGGGTCGCCGGTGGTGGAGACGAGGAGCAGGGGGCCGGACCCGGCGGCCGTGATCGCACCCAGCGGGTCGGGGTCGACCGGCCAGAGCGTGCAGCGCAGGTAGTCGTTGACGAGCGCCTCCCCGAAGCGGGGCGAGGTCCGGTTCGCCGCCTCGGCGGCCGCGAGGTGCTCGTCGGGGTCGGTCGGCCACGTGCTGTCGAGGCACGACACGGCGAAGTACGCGCTGAAGTCGACGAGGGTGGCGTACTGGTCGGCGAGGCCGAG
>DASUEE010000360.1:0-8743 GCA_036275235.1 Acidimicrobiales bacterium
GCCGAGCTCGAGCAGGTCGTGGCCGAGCGCACCGCGGAGCTCGACGCCATGACGCAGGCCGACTTCGACGCCGAGTCGTTCACCCCCGCCGGCCAGGACACCTACGGCCGCTTCATGCAGATCCGGGTCTTCGACTGCTGGATCCACGAGCAGGACGCCCGCGAGGCGCTCGGGCTGCCGGGCCATGCCGCCGGGCACGCCGTCGACGTGGCGCTCGACGAGCACGCCACCGCCCTCGGGTTCGTGGTGGGCAAGAAGGCCGGCGCCACCGAGGGCCAGTCGGTGCGCCTCCAGCTCACCGGCGAGACGGCACGCACCATCGACGTTCGGGTCGACGGCCGGGCGCAGGTGGTCGACGCCCTCGACGCGCCGACGGCCACCATCACCGTCCCCACCCTGACGTGGTTCCGCTGGGTCGCCGGCCGACGGGCAGCCGACCTGACCGATCCGGCGCTGCAGATCGAGGGCGACGTCGACCTCGCCGGCAGCGTCCTCGCCAACGCCGCCTACACCATCTGACGCGTTCCGTCCCGACTGCCAGAACCCTCGGCGTTCTGGCAGCCCTGGCGGAACACGACGAGGTCAGGGTTCGACGACGACCTCGTCGCCGGTGCGGATCGCGCCGGGCTCGAGCACCCAGGCGTAGACGCGCGACCAGCCGGGGTGGGTGTCGTGGAGGATGCGGTCGGAGCGACCGGTGAACCAGGCGTCGATCTTGCGGCACGGCGTGGCCCACGCCGACAGCTCGCACAGGGCCTCCCCGATCCGCAGTCGGGCGCCCGGGCGCAGCGTCGCCCAGTCGATCCCGGCGACGGTGACGTTCTCGCCGGTGGCGCCGGGGTGGACGGTGTGCCCCTCCGCGCGCAGCGCCTCCATCACGTCGGCTGACCACAGGCACAGCGCCTGGAACGGGCGACCGTGGTGCTTGCGGTTGGCCTGGCGGTCGCCGACGACGCCGTCGAAGCCGACGTCCACCGCGTCGACCGCCGACTTCGGCACGCCTCCGCCGGAGGCGGACAGCTGGACGACCGTGCCGACCTGCTGGGGCACGCCCGCTCCGGCGGCGTGCAGCTCGCGGCCGAGGTCGTGCAGGAGGTGGATGGCGTCGTGCACGGCGTCGACGTCCGGCGCGTCGGGGTCGAGGCCGCCGATGCGCGCGTGCAGCGCCTGGAGCGCCGCCCCCGGGCGGCCGCCGGCGAGCAGGTCGAGGTCGACGCCCTCGATGGCCTGGTCCGCCATGGCCCCGAGCCAGCGCCGGGCGGTGGCGCGGTCGTGGGCCGTGAAGGACGCGGCGTCGAACGCGCACCCGCAGGTCGTCAGCTGCACCGCCAGAGTGTGGCACCGCCGTCGGCGTCCACCCCGGGTCGTTCGTCACCTCCTGGCAGACTTC
Source organism: Acidimicrobiales bacterium (assembly GCA_036275235.1). Classification (GTDB taxonomy): domain Bacteria; phylum Actinomycetota; class Acidimicrobiia; order Acidimicrobiales; family Salinilacustritrichaceae; genus Salinilacustrithrix. The sequence goes on from DASUEE010000360.1 coordinate 1,391, forward strand.
GCCGCGTGACGGTGTCCGACGTGCCCGACGAGCGGTGGGACGCCGCCCTCGACGCCGTCGGAGCGGTGGCCGGCGACCGGCGAGCGGTCTACGCCGACCTCGCCACCCGCCACGCCGCCCCGGGCCGCCACCACCACGACCTGGCCCACGCCTCGGCCGTGGTCGACGCGGTGCTCGGCCTGCACTCCACCGGCGACGACTGGGCCAGCACGGTGGTGGCCGCCTGGTTCCACGACGCGGTCCACGACCCCGCTGCGCCGCCGGGGACCAATGAGGGCGCGTCGGCCGTCCTGGCGACCCGGGCCCTCCAGTCGATGGGCTGCACCCTGACCGCCACCGCCGAGGTCAGCCGGCTGATCTGCCTCACCGCGCACCACGACCCGCCCCCCGGCGACCGCAACGGCGCCCTGCTCGTCGACGCCGACCTCTCCGTGCTCGCCGCGACCGAGGAGGACTACGACGCCTACGTCGCCGCGGTGCGCGCCGAGTACGCCCACCTCGACGACGACACCTGGCGCGCCGGCCGGCGGGCGGTGCTGCTCGGCTTCCTCGACCGCCCCAGCATCTACCGCACGATCCCCGGGCGCGAGCGCTGGGAGTCGAGGGCGCGCATCAACATCTCCTCCGAGCTGGCATCGCTCGGCGCGCGCTGATCCGGCGGGCGCATCCCGCCTGCGAACGGGTATGGGTCGGCATCCCTCTGCGGACGGGCGATCGACCCTGGAGGTGGCTCATGAGTCCCGGTGCTGTGGTCCTGTTGCTCGCGACCGTCGGGTCGCTCGCGGTGCTGGCCTTCCTGCTCGCTGCGATGGCCCGCCAGATCCGGGACGACCGCGACCCTCGTCGCTCGATCTGGCGCGAGTTCGGCCTCGGGCTCATCCTCATGATCCTGTTCTTCGCCACCTGGGTCGGCCACGGGGTCACCGAGTGGCAGGTCTTCACCGACGAGCAGCGGAGCCACGGTGAGGAGCCCGAGCTCGGCGACTTCATGGCGGAGTTCGGCTCGTCGACGCTCGAGAACTGGCAGTCCGAGTTCCTGCAGCTGTTCTCCTTCGTCACGCTCGCGGCGATGTACATCCACAAGGGCAGCTCGGAGTCGAAGGACAGCGAGGAGAAGCTGGAGTCTTCGCTGCGCCGGATCGAGGAGCACCTCGGCACGCTCCCGCCGACTGCCCCCACCGAGCAGGGCGAGGAGTGGATGCTGCCCCACACGCCGCTCGAGTCCCAGGACGCGGCGGAGCGGGACGAGGCGAGACGGTCAGCGCTGACGGAGCCCCGCCGCACGTAGCCGGCGCACCAGCACCCGGGCGTCGACCGCCTCGGCGCCCAACCGGATGGCCTCGTCGCGGACGTGCGCGGGGATGTCGTAGTGGTCCCCCTGGAACGCGCGGCGCGGGATGCCCAGCCGTTCGGCGAACGCATGCAGCTCGTCGTAGGACTCGTCGGACACGAGGTGCGCCCAGCGGTGCCCCCGCCACGGCCAGATCGCCTGGTCGACCAGGATCACCCGATCACGCTCATGCCGGCTCGTCGGGCGTGAACTCCGGGTCGGCCGGGTGCTGGCGGTGCCGCCGCCGAGCGGCCTCCTCGGCGAGCGACACGACCTCGCGCAGCGGACGGCCGGTGCGCTTGGCCACCTCGGCGGCGTCGTCGTGCTCGACCTTGGTGCGGGCCGGGGTCACCTTGATGCGCACCGGGTGCCCGTCGACGTCGACGGAGTCGAACGTGCGGGCGGCGGGCCATCGGTCGACGGGCCGGGCGCGCACGCCGAGCGAGCCGGTCTCGACGGTGAGCACACCGGCCAGGCGCGAGGCGCGGTCCGGCGTGGCCAGCACGGTCACGACGTGGCCCGGACGCCCCTTCTTCATCAGCACCGGGGTGATCCAGGCGTCGGCGGCCCCTGCGTCGAGGAGCTGTCCGACGGCGTGCGCGAGCTGCTCGCCGGTGGCGTCGTCGACGTTCGCGCTCAGCTCCACCAGCGGCTGCCCGTCGCCGGTGCCCGCGCCGGCGTCCTCCGCGGCCTCGCCGATCACCAGCTGGAGGACGTTCGGGCGGTTCGGCAGCTCGCGGGTGCCGGCGCCGTGGCCCGACCCCGTGATGGTCATCGCCGGCATGGGCCCCCACGTGGCGCCGAGGCCGCGGAGCAGCGCCGCACCCGTGGGGGTCGTGAGCTCCTGACCGACGTCGACGTGCGCCACCGGTGCCCCCTGGAGCAGGCGGACCACCGCCGGAGCGGGGACGGGGATGGTGCCGTGGGCGGAGACGGCCGTGCCGGTGCCGGTGGCCACCGGACCGCACGCGACCTCGTCGACGCCGAGCAGCTCGAGCGCGACGCACGTGCCGACGACGTCGACGACGGCGTCGTGGCCGCCGACCTCGTGGAGGTGCACGGCCTCGGGGGAGGTCCCGTGGAGGTGCGCCTCGGCCTCGGCCAGGTGGCGGAAGGTCGCCAGCGCCCGGTCGCGCACCCGTGGCGGCAGCGCCGCCCGCTCCACCAGCTCGACGATGTCGCCGGCGGTGCGGCTGTGCACGTCGTCGTCGACGCGCACCTCGACGTGGGTGGCGGCGAGGCCCCCACGCAGCACCGGCTCCACCGACAGCGACCACCCGGGGAGCCGCAGCTCGTCGAGCACGGCCCGCACGCCGTCGGGGTCGGCGCCGGCGTCGATGCACGCGCCGAGCGCCATGTCGCCGGCGATGCCGGAGAACGGGTGGAACCAGGCGATGCGGCGGGTCATCCGCCGCTCACGCCCGCGCCGTGGCGGTCGAGCGTGCCGAGGAGGCGCAGCGCGGCGCACGCCGCCCCGTAGCCGTTGTCGATGCCGACGACGGTGACGCCGGCGGCGCACGACGACAGCATCGCGAGGAGGGCGGTGACGCCCTCGAACGACGAGCCGTACCCCACCGACGTGGGCACGGCGACCACGGGCGCGCCGGTGATGCCACCGACCAGTGAGGCCAGGGCGCCCTCCATGCCGGCGACGACCACCACCACGTCGGCCTCGGCCACCTCGTCGACCGACCCCAGCAGGCGGTGCACGCCCGCCACCCCGACGTCGGTGAGCCGGCTGGGAGCCACCCCGTGGGCGGCGAGCACGGCGGCGCACTCGTCGGCGACGGCGAGGTCGGCGGTGCCGGCCGCGGCGAGGACCACCCGGAAGCGGTCGACGGGCTCGGCTGCCCGCCAGATCACGGTGTCGCCCGTCCGGTCGCCGCCCGGGTTCGCAGCGAGCGCGGCGGTCGCCTGCGCGTCGTCGGCGCGGGTGAGCAGCACGGGCCGGTCGCCCACGGAGAGCAGCTCGGCCACGATCGACGCGCACTGCTCGGGCGTCTTGCCCGGTCCGTACACGGCCTCGGCGAGGCCCTGGCGCAGTGCCCGGTGGTGGTCGACGCGGGCGTGGCCGAGGTCGGCGAAGGGCAGCCGTCGCAGCTGGGAGACGGCGGCGTCGGGATCGACCCGGCCGGCGGCCACGTCCTCGAGAAGCCCCCGCAGGGTGTGGGCGTCCACGGCCCTATCCTTGCCGGTCGTGACCGGCCCCCACACGTCTGCCCCCTCGCCGGCGGGCGCCGGTCGCATCGCGTTCCTGGGCCCCGAGGGCACGTTCAGCGAGCAGGCGCTGCTGTCCCAGCCCGACTACGCGGCGATGGAGCTGCTCGCGTGCGAGTCCATCCCCGACGTGCTCCACGCCGTCTCCTCCGGCGAGGCCGAGGTGGCGCTGGTGCCGATCGAGAACGCGATCGAGGGCTCGGTGAACGTCACCCTCGACGCCCTGATCTTCGACCACGAGCTGCGCATGCAGCGCGAGGTCGTCATCCCGATCGTGATGTGCCTGCTCGCCCCGCCCGGCGTCGGCATCGGCGACATCGAGCGGATCGTCTCGATCCCCGTCGCCACCGCGCAGTGCCGGGGCTTCCTCGCCGAGCGGCTCCCGGGGGTGGAGCACGTCCCCGCCAACTCCACCGCCGGCGCGGCGAGGATCGTGGCCGACGAGGCCGACGGCCGCTCCGGGGCGATCGGCACCTCGCTCGCCGGCAAGGTCCACGGGCTCGAGGTCCTCGCCGAGGACATCGAGGACCACCAGGGCAACGAGACCCGGTTCGTGGCGGTCACCCGTGGGGGCATCCCGGCGCCGACCGGCCACGACAAGACCACCATCGTCGTGTTCCAGCGCGCCGACCGGCCCGGCTCCCTGCTGTCGATCCTGCAGGAGTTCGCCGCCCGGGCGATCAACCTGACCCGCCTCGAGAGCCGGCCCACCAAGCGGGGCCTCGGCGACTACTGCTTCATCATCGACCTCGAGGGCCACGTCGGCGACGAGCTGGTGGCCGACGCCCTGCGCGACCTCAAGTCGAAGAACGAGGACGTCCTCTTCCTCGGCAGCTACCACGCAGCCGGCGAGACCGCCCCTCGCGTGCGGCGGGAGGCCGAGGCGGCGTGGGCGGAGGCCAACGACTGGGTCCAGGCGCTGCGAGGCGAGATCCCGCCGACCTGATCGGGGCTCAGGCGGCCACGGCCGGGGCCGGCTGCTGGACGCTGCGCCCGATCTGGCCCCGGTGCACCGCCACCACGAGCCAGAGGAAGTACGCGGCGCCGGGGACGGCGAGCACGTCGATGGCGAGGACGTGCCCGTCGTCGACGTACTGGCCGGTGGTCGTGTACGCGGCGTACACGAGGTGCATGAGCGCGCACGTGTAGAAGATCGATGCCAGGGCCAGGCCGGAGACCGACCACCGTCCCGACGCCTCGTGGTTGCGGAACTGGGTGGCGGTGAGCGTCGCCCCGACGAAGAAGTAGAGCACCATCACGACCAGGTTCGGCGCGGCCCGCAGCGGGAGGTCGTGGGGGGCCATCAGCCCGGCCACCCCGGCGACGGTGCCCACGAGGTACACCACGCCGAGCACCGGCAGGAGGGTGAGCAGCCGTGGGGTGCTCGAGACGTGGCGGTCACCGGTCCCGCCCAGCAACGCCTCCATGCGGAGCCCGAACCAGACGACGCCAGCGGGGAGGCCGAGCGCGACGACGAACAGGTCGTAGGCGCCGGCCTCGACGTCGGTGAGGAGCAGGTGCAGGCCGTGGTCGGCGTGGTGGGGCCCGCAGGTGAACATGATCGCCAGGAAGGCGAGCCCGAACTGCCGGCGGGTCCGGTCGTGCCAGTTGTCCTTCAGGTCGAAGAGCGTGATCGTCCCGTAGCAGAGGTAGACCAGGCTCATCGCCAGGTTGGTGAGCGCCGTCGCGACCGTCACGGCGCGATCTTCGCACTGAACTCGCCGGGTCGGGCTGTCGGAGACCGAACCCGGCGGTCAGGGCACCGGCTCGGCGGCCGGCTCGTCGCCGTCGAGCGGGCCGGCGGACAGCTGGGTGCGCAGCAGCGCCCGGTAGCGGCCGTCGGCGGCGAGCAGCTCGTCGTGCGTCCCGCGCTCGACGATCCGGCCCGCCTCCACCACGAGGATCTCGTCGGCCGCCCGGATGGTGGAGAGGCGGTGCGCGATGACGATGGACGTCCGGCCTTCGAGGGCCACGGCCAGCGCGTCCTGCACGTCGCGCTCGCTCTGGGCGTCCAGGTGGGCGGTGGCCTCGTCCAGGATCACGACCCGCGGCCGGGCCAGCAGCAGCCGGGCGATGGTGAGCCGCTGGCGCTCGCCGCCGGAGAGCCGGTAGCCGCGCTCGCCCACCACCGTGTCCAGCCCGTCGGGGAGCGAGGCCACCAGGCCGTCGAGGCGGGCGGCGCGCAGCGCGGCCCAGAGCTCCTCGTCGGCCGCGTCGGGCGCGGCGTACCGCAGGTTCGCCCGCACCGTGTCGTGCCAGAGGTGGCCGTCCTGGGTGACGACCCCGACGGTGGCGCGGAGGTCGTCGGCGGCCACGTCCCGCACGTCGACCCCGCCGATGCGCACCGCGCCGGCGTCGACGTCGTACAGGCGGGGGACCAGCGACGCGAGGGTCGACTTCCCGGCACCCGAGGCGCCGACGAGGGCCACCATCGCGCCCGCCGGCACGTGCACGTCGATGTCGTGGAGCACGACCTCGCCGGCGTGGTCGTCGAGCACCGCCACCTCCTCGAGCGAGGCGAGGGAGACCTGGCTGGCGGCGGGGTACGAGAAGCGCACGCCCTCGAGCGCCACCGCCAGCGGACCGTCGGGGAGGGGGCGCGGCTCGTCCGGCTCCCGCACGAGCGGCTCGATGTCGAGCACCTCGAAGACCCGCTCGAAGCTCACCAGCGCAGCCACCACGTCGACGCGCGCGGTGGCGAGGGAGGTGAGCGGTGCGTAGAGCCGGTTGAGCAGCAGCGCCAGCGTCACGATGGTGCCCGCCTCGAGGTCGCCCTGCAGCGCCAGCCAGCCGCCGAGCCCGTACACGAGCGCGAGGGCGAGGCTCGACACCAGGGTGAGCGCCCGGAAGAACACCTCCATGGCCATGGCCGAGCGCACGCCGATGTCCCGCACCCGCTGGGCGCGGGCGCCGAACTCCAGCGCCTCCTCGGCCGGGCGGCCGAACAGCTTCACGAGGGTGGCGCCCGGCGCCGAGAACCGCTCGGTCATCTGCGACGTCATCGCCGCGTCGTGCACGGTGCCCTCGCGGACGAGCGCCCCGACCTTCTTCCCCACGCGCCTCGCCGGGATCACGAACAGCGGCAGGAGCAGCAGGGACAGCACGGTGATGGGCCACGACAGGCGCAGCATCACGACCGCGGTCAGGGCCACGGCGATGACGTTGGTGACCACGCCGGCGAGCCCGGTGGTGAAGGCGCGCTGGGCGCCGATCACGTCGTTGTTCAACCGGCTGACGAGCGCGCCGGTGTGGGTCCGGGTGAAGAAGGCCACGGGCATGCGCTGGACGTGCCCGAACACCTGCCGCCGGAGGTCGAGGATGAGGTCCTCGCCGAGGCGCGACGACTGCAACCGCTCGAGCAGGCCGACGCCCGCCTCGGCCGCCGCCACGACGGCGATCAGCGCCGCCAGCGTGACGACGCGTCCGCGGTCGCGGCCTTCGACGATGGTGTCCACGACCCAGCCGGCGAGCACGGGCGACAGCACGCCGAGGCCCGCCAACGTGGTGGCGAGCACCAGGTAGCTGGCGATGGTGCCCCGGTGCGGCCGGGCGAAGGCGGCGACGCGACGCAGGGTGGCCCGCCGGACCGCAGCGCGGTCGCCGGGGTCCTGCATCGCGCCCTCGAGCGCCGTCCAGAGGTCGAGCTGGCTCATGCGCCGGACCGTAAGACCTGAACCTTGGTCGAGGTCAACCCTCGCCGTCGGGCGCGGTGTCGACCATCCAGCTCACACCCCACCGGTCGAGGCACGAGCCGAACCCGGGCGACCAGGAGCTGGGACCGAAGGGCATCTGCACCTCGCCGCCCT
>DASUEE010000361.1:0-4721 GCA_036275235.1 Acidimicrobiales bacterium
GTCTTCCTCGTGCCGAGTGGCGAGTACGAGGAGGCGCGCGAGCGCGGTGGGAGCGCCATCGAGGTCATCGCGGTCGATACGCTGCGTGACGCCCTCGACGCGCTGGCGTCCCTCGGTGGGAGTGGCCTGGGGAAGCCCGCCGCCGTCGGCTGAACGCACCTCTCCCGGCAGGCACCCATGACGACGGAAGCAGCGCAGCTGCAGTTCGCGGCCGAGTTCACGCTGTTCATCGCCGCCGTGGCCGCCATCGCCATCACCGCGCTGCGCCCCGACCTGCTGAGCCGGCGCTCCGCCGTGCGAGCCCTGCTCGTCGGGGGTGCGGCGGCGCTCGCCGTCGCCGCCTTCCTCCACGGCTCGCTGCTGGTCGAGGACCCGGCCAGCCTCGGGCTGGTCGCGCTCCGTTCGGCCGGCATCGCCGCCGTCGCCGCCAGCGTCGCCGGGTGGACCACGGCACGGGGCGCGCAGGGCGCCGCAGCGCTCGGCGCCGTCGCCCTGGCCGGCGCCGAGGTCCTGGTGGTGCTCGACGCTCCACGGGTGGCCGACGGCGTCCGCGGCGCCGGGGCCATGGCCCTCGCCGCCGGGCTGGTCCTCGCGTCCCGCCGGGCCATCGCAGCCCGGGTGGCGATGTCGGCGGCCGGGGTGGTGCTGCTCGTCATCACGGTGCTGTCCATCGCCCTCTCCGTGGTGATCGCCGAGAACGTCGAGGACGAGGTCGCCCGCCGCTACCAGGCGCGTGCCGAGACCGAGTCGCAGGTGTTCGCCGACGCCAGCCGGTCGGCCCAGGTGTCGGCGGAGCTGCTCGGCCGCCTCCTGCCGGCGCGAGGCGCCGCGATCCGCGCCGCCACCGACCCTACGGCCGCCCCCGCCTCGGCGACCGCTGCGCAGGCGACGGTGGCCCAGGCGCTCGACCTCTTCCGCAGCGACGTGCTGCAGCTCTCGTTCCCGGGACCCATGGCGGTGCTGGGCGACAGCGGCCGGTTGGCCGGCGCCCTCGACCTCGCCGACGCCGTGCGGGTGGCGCTGCTCGGCGACGCCGCCATCGCCGAGGTGATCGAGACCCGCCAGAGCGTCTCCTCGGTGGCGATCGTCGGGAACCAGACCTTCGCGCTCGGCGCTGCGCCCATCAGCGACGGCGCCGGCTTCCTCGGCGTCGCCGTGGTCACCGCGCGGCTCGACGACGAGTTCCTCGCCGCCCGCATCGAGGACCCGTCCTCGGTCGAGCAGGGCGTCGGCATCGCCGTCGCCGACCGCTCGCGGGTCTATGCGCGCAGCGGCCAGCAGGCCGGCCAGCCCGAGACGCTCGAGCTGGCCGGCGACGTCCTGCGCGAGGGAGTCCCCCGCACGGCGGTCGACGGCGACCGGTTCGTCGTCGGCGTCCCGCTGCTCGACGACGACGGCACCCCGGTGCTGGCGGTGGTGGTCGCGGTGCCCCAAGCGCGGATCGACGCCACCCGCCATGACCTGTTCCAGCTGCTCTTCCTCGTCGCCCTCGGGGCCGCCCTGCTCGCCATGATCCTCGCGGGCTACGCCGGCAACCGGGTCGGCTCCGGGCTGACCCGGTTGACGGCGGTCACCGGCGAGCTGCAGCAGGGCCGCCTGTCGGCGCGTGCCGAGGTCGATGCCGAGGACGAGCTGGGCGTGCTGGCCGGGACCTTCAACCAGATGGCGGCGTCGCTGCAATCGATGACCGACGACCTGCGGTCGGCAGCGGACCAGGAGGCGGCGCTGCGCGGCCGCCTCGAAGGCGTCGTGGCCGGCATGGGCGAGGCCCTCGTCGCCGTCGACGACCGGGGCCGGGTGTCGGACTTCAACGCCGCCGCCGAGGAGCTGGTCGGCGTCCCGGCGCGCGCCGTCCTCGGCCGCACCCTCGACACGGTGTGCACGATCACCGGGGAGGGCGGCGCCGATCGCACCGCACGCTTCGTCCGGCCCGTGGTGGAGTCCTGGTCGGCGCAGCTGGAGCTCACCGGGCCGGGCGGCACCACCGTGCCGGTCGCCGTGTCCGCCGGCCCCCTCCGCGGCCCCGCCGGCGTGCTCACCGGTGCGGTTTTCGTGCTGCGCGACGTGCGCCGCGAACGCGAGATCGAGCAGATGAAGGACGAGTTCATCGCCAACGTCAGCCATGAGCTGCGCACGCCGCTGACGCCGGTGCTCGGGTACTCCGACATCCTCGCCACCCGCGACCTCGACCCCCAGCAGTCGAAGCGCTTCGCCGGCGAGATCAACGCCGCCGCCAAGCGGCTCGTGCGGGTCACCGACCAGCTGGTCCAGTTCGCCACGCTCGCGGCGGGGCGCCTCCAGCTGCACGAGGAGACCGTGGAAGCCCGCCAGCTGCTCGACGCCCTGGCCCATCGCTGGAGCGACCGCATCCCCGAGACCCACCGCCTCACCCGCCGGATCGGGCGGAACATGCCGCCTGCCGTACTCGACCGGCGCTACGTGGAGCTGGCCCTCGACGAGCTGGTCGACAACGCCGTGAAGTACTCGCCCGAGGGGGGTCGCATCCGCGTCAGCGCCTCGATCCACGGGAACGGCGCCGGGTCGAAGCTGGTGCTCGCCGTCGACGACCAGGGCGTGGGGATCGACCCCGAGCGGCGCGACGCGATCTTCGACGACTTCGCGCAGGCCGACGGCTCCACCACCCGCCGGTTCGGCGGGCTCGGCCTCGGCCTGGCACTGGTCAGCCGAATCGTCCGGGCCCATGGCGGCGAGCTGTCCTGCACCTCGAAGGTGGGTGAGGGCACCACGGTGCGGATGATCCTGCCGCTCGACGACGCCACCGGGCGGGAGGTCCGCTCGTGATCCGGCGGGCGACGCTCGTCGCCCTGCCGGCGGTCCTGGTGGCGGGGCTGCTCGCGGTGCTGCTGCAGGGCGACGACGACGCCCCCGGCCCGGCGCAGGGGCGCATCGAGGTGGTCGCCGGCGCGGTCCGGGTCACCGACGCCGCCGGCGCCACGCGCAGGGTGACCGACGCAGAGACCGTCGACTTCGGCGACGTGGTGGAGGTGGTCGACGGCACCGCCCGGCTCGAGCTGGCTGACGGGTCGACCTACGAGCTGCGCCACCGCGACGGCGTCGGGTCCACGGCGACGGTGGGGTCGCCGCCGGAGCTCACCGCCGGCGACGCGCTGGTGCTCGACGGCTTCCCCGCCGCCGTGCGCGTCGGGACGGCGACCCTGCGGGCCCAGGGCGCCCTGCGCGTCGACGCCGCGTCGGCGACGGCGGTGGCCTACGGCGGCCGGGTGGGGGTGGCCGGGGTCGGCGATGTCGCCGAGCTGCCCATGCTCCGGCGGCTCGTGCTCGTGCCCGGGGCCTCGCCGGAGCCGGCGGCCTTCGACGGTGCCGACGAGTGGGACCGCCGCTTCCTGGGCGAGGCGATCGCGTTCGGCCAGCGCCTGGAGGCGCTCGCCCGGGGCTACACCAACGACCTGCCGCCCGGTGGCGGCCGCTCGGTCGAGTTCTTCGCCGGCGTGCTCCCGGCGCTCGAGGACGAGCGGGAGTTCAACGCCGACCTGCTCGACCCGGGACGCGCTCCCGGGGAGACGCTCGTGGGCGCCGCCATCGCGGTGCAGGGGCGGCGTGGCACCTTCCGCGACCGGTGGTCCGAGGTCTTCGCCTTCCGAGCCGCCGGCGCGGCCTGGGGGCTGGTGGCCCTCGACCAGGGGGTGAGCTCGGCGCCCCTGCTGGAGACGATCGAGCTGGCGATCGGCGCGCCGACCCGGGCTGGCGCCGACACGCCGCCCTCGACCACGACCACGACCACCCCCGGCACCGCAGCGACCACCACCACGTCGACGAGCACGACGTCGACGACGGCGCCGCCGCCCGGTGCGCCGCCGGCACCGGACCCGCCGGCGGGCGGGTTGCTCGGGCCCGTGGTGGACCCGGTGGGCGACCTGCTCGGAGGCCTCCTCGACCAGCTCCTGGGCGGCGGCTGACAGGCTCCACCGACCTCGCGGGAGCCCGACGTAGGGTTGCCGGGCGATGACCGACGACCCGCGCATCGATCCCGCCGACCTGCGCAACGTCCGGTTCCCCGGCTCGTCGCGGCGCTACGACGCCCGTTCCGTCGACCAGTTCCTCGAGACGGTGGCCACCCGGATCACCGCGACGAACGAGTACGTCGAAGAGCTGCGGGCGCAGCTCGATGCCGCCCCGGCGCTCGCGCCGGCCGCCGCCGAGGTGCCGACGCCGCCCGCGTCCGATCTGTCGCTGCTCGACGACGACGCGCTCGTGCGCTTGGTGGGGGAGGAGACGGCCTCGGTCCTGTCCACCGCCCGCCGGGCGGCCGAGGAGATCCGCTCCAAGGCCGAGGAGTCGGCCGCCCGCATGGTCCGGGAGGCCACGGCAGAGGCCGACCGGCTCACCGAGGAGGCGCGCCAGCGGGCGTCCGACCTCACCGCCGAGGCCGAGGTGGTGCACGCCCGGGCCACCGGCGAGGCCGAGGAGGCCGCGGCGCGCATCCGGGAGGAGGCCGAAGCCGAGGCCGAGCGGGTGGCGGCGACGCTCCGGTCGGCCGCCGAGGAGCAGGAGCGCCAGCTGGCGGCCCGCCGTCGCGAGGCGGACGCCGAGGTGGAGTCCACCCTCGAAGCGGCGCGCGAGGAGGGGCGCGGCATGGTGGCCGAGGCCCGCGAGGTGCGCACCCGGATCCTCGACGACCTGCAGCGGCGCCGGGACGCCGCCCGAGCCCAGGTCGAGCGCCTGCTCGAGGGCCGGGAGCG
>DASUEE010000362.1:0-10631 GCA_036275235.1 Acidimicrobiales bacterium
CGAGCGCACCTACGGCTACCCCTGCATCATCCGCGCGGTCACCTCCGACGATGCCATGACGGCCGACTGGGCGCGCCTGCCCTACGACCTGCTCGAGAAGATGTCGAGCCGCATCATCAACGAGGTGCCCGGCATCAACCGCGTCGCCTACGACATCACCTCCAAGCCCCCCGGCACCATCGAATGGGAGTAGCGGCGTCCCTCCGCTGCGGAGGGTGAACCCACGGCAAGGGCGCAGAGGCAGAGGGGGCCGGACGAACCGACCCGACTTTGCGCGCCGATTGCGTCAGAAAAGTCGTTCGGACGTTTCCTGCGTGCACCGTGGTCCCCGAGACGGTGGGCATCCACGGCCCCGCACCCACGCGGGCGGGCAACAGGAGGAACCGATGAACACGACAACGAAGCGGGGCCGGGCAGGAGGTCGTTCCCCCGACCCCGCTGGCCGAAGGGACCCTGCCGGCCGACGTGCAGGAGAGCACCGTCGGGATCCCCGCCGACCCGGTCGCGGTGTCCGGCACGCGCAACGCGTCCGCCGCCGGTTCCATCGAAGAGGCCGACGTGGATCCGCGTCCGGGGTCAGGCCAGGACGCGCTCGATGCCGGCGATCCAGGCCCGGCGGACCGCCGCCCGGCTCCGGCCGTGGGTGCTCCGCAGGAGGTCCCAGGACTCGAACGACGTCAGCGCGTCGACGAGATCGGCTGCGTCCTGGGCGCCGGGCCGGCCACGTGGCGCGAGGTCGGCGGCGAGGTGCTCGCGCACCTGCCGGGCGAACCGCCGCCGGGTCTCGACGAGGGTGTCGGCGATGGTGGGCTCGCCGGCCTTGATGCGGGCGATGCGACCGATCGGGGCGATGGTCTCGTACAGCTCCAGGCGGGCGTCGACGAGCGCGGCGATCCGTCCCGCGCGGCTGTCCGCTGCGGCCGGCACCTCGAACAGGGGCGCGAACCGCTCGAAGTAGCGGCGGACGGTCTCGCCGTGGAGGTCGTCGAGCCCGTCGAAGTAGCGGAAGACCGAGGACACCGACACCTCGGCCCGCTCGGCGACCTCCTCCACGTTCGGCGGCATCCGCCCCTCGGCCAGGAGCTCGAACATCGCGTCGATGACGGCCGTGCGGTTCCGCTCGCGGCGCGCCCGGCGCCCGTCGGCCTGCTCCACCGTCGCCACGTGCGAACGGTACCACTCCTGCGAGTCGAACTTGCACAATCTGTTGACAGTCGAACTCTCAGATGTTTGCATCGGGTGGTCCGGCAGACGGGGAGGTGCGGTGCGAGCAGAGCGGTTCGACGGACGCATCGGTCGGACGGTGGTCGAGTCGGAGCCGTGGTTCGACGAGCCACCGCACCCGGGGGAGTCCTCGCCCGACGTCGTCGTGGTGCTGCTCGACGACACGGGCTTCGCCCAGCTCGGCTGCTTCGGCTCTGACATCGAGACGCCGACCATCGACGGCCTGGCTGCGGACGGGCTGAAGCTGACCGGGTTCCACGTCACCCCGCTGTGCTCGCCGACCCGAGCGTCGCTCCTCACCGGGCGGGCCCCCCACGCCGTCGGCATGCGCTCGGTGGCGAACTTCCGGACCGGGTTCCCGAACCAGCTCGGGCACGTGTCGAACCACGCGGCGACGCTGGCCGAGGTGCTCCACGACGCCGGCTACGCCACCTTCTGCGTGGGCAAGTGGCACCTCGCACCGCTGGAGCAGTGCTCGGCCGCCGGCCCGTTCGACCAGTGGCCGCTCGCTCGCGGGTTCGACCGCTTCTACGGCTTCCTCGAGGGCGAGACCGACCAGTTCCACCCCGAGCTGGTGGCGGACAACCACCCCGTGGACCCGCCGACCAGCTCCGGGGGCACCCCCGGCTACCACCTCTCCGAAGACCTCGTCGACCAGGCCCTGCGGATGGTCGCCGACAGCGTCGGCGTCCGGCCGGACCGCCCGTTCCTCTGCTACCTGGCCTTCGGCGCCACGCACGCGCCGCACCAGGCGCCCCCTTCCCACCTGGCGAAGTACCGCGGCCGCTTCGACGAGGGGTGGGACGTGGTCCGGGAGCGGTGGTTCCGCCGCCAGCTCGAGCTCGGCGTCATCCCGCCGGGGACCCGGCTCGCCGACCGCAACCCGGGTGTCGATCCCTGGGCCGAGCTCCCTGAGGACCAGCGTCGCCTCGCCGCCCGGCTGCAGGAGGCCTTCGCCGCCTTCCTCGACCACACCGACGAGCAGCTCGGCCGCCTCGTCGACGGGCTGCGCCGCCTCGGGCGCCTCGACAACACGCTCCTGCTCGTGCTGGCCGACAACGGCGCGTCCCAGGAGGGCGGCCCGTACGGCGTGCTGCACGAGATGAAGTTCTTCAACGGCATCCTCGAGGAGCCCTCGGAGGCGATCGGGCGACTCGAGGACATCGGCGGGCCGCGCAGCCACGCCAACTACCCGTGGGGATGGGCGCAGTGCGGCAACGCGCCCTACCGGTGGTACAAGCAGAACACCCACGAGGGCGGGGTGCACGTGCCCCTCGTGGTCCACTGGCCGGCGGGGATCCCCGAGGACCAGCGCGGCACGATGCGAGACCAGTTCACCTTCGTCGCCGACGTCGCCCCCACCATCTACGAGCTCCTCGGCATCGAACCGCCGGCGGTCCGCCGTGGCCTCGAGCAGCTGCCCGTCACCGGCCGCTCGTTCGCCTCGATCCTCCCGGACCCCGACGCCCCGGCCACCAACACGGTCCAGCTGTTCGAGAACGGGGGCAGCCGGGCGATCATCGCCGGCGGGTGGAAGGCCGTCTGCAAGCACGTCCCCGGCGCAGATCACGAGACCGAGCCGTGGGAGCTCTACCACCTCGACGTCGACCGGTCGGAGGCGGACGACCTCGCCGAGCGGGAGCCGCATCGGCTGGAGGCGCTCATCGGCCTGTGGTGGGAGGAGGCCGAGCGGCACGGCGTGCTGCCGCTCGATGACCGGGGCGTGGAGCTGTTCGGGGCCCGCTTCCGCGACCGCTCGCCGCACCCGGCGGACCGTCGCTACGTGTACCGGCCGCCGATGTCGCCGCTGCCGGCGCAGGCCGGCGCCGCCATCGGAGGTCGCAGCTTCGACCTGACCGCGACGGTGACCCACTCACCGGGCGACGAGGGCGTGCTGTTCGCCACCGGCTCGGAGAACGCCGGCCTGTCGGTGTTCGTGCAGGGCGGCCGGCTGGTCCTCGACTACAACGCGTTCGGTGACCACGCCGTCCTCGAGTCGACGGCGGAGGTCCCCGCCGGTGACGTCGACCTCGTGCTCCGGGTGCGCCGCCTCGACGGCTTCGCCGGCACCGCCACGCTCGCGGTCGCCGGCGAGGACGCCGGCGCGATCGAGCTCCCGCTGCTCATGCGCGCCATCTCCTCGATCGGGCCGAGCGTCGGCGCCGACCACGGCTCGGCGGTGTCCGACCGCTACGACGCACCGTTCCCGTACTCCGGCGACCTCCACTCGGTCGTCGTCCAGGTGAGCCCTGGGCGCGCCCCGGGCCTGGCCGAGGCCGACGCCCGCGCCGCCATGGGCCGCCAGTAGATCCGTCCCCGCACCGCCAGGAGCACCGATGCAGACCCTCCGCACCCCCGACGAGCGCTTCGCCGACCTCCCCGACTTCCCGTTCGAGCCCCACTACGTCGAGGTCGACGACGGCGACGGCGGCACCCTGCGCGTCCACCACCTCGACGAGGGCCCTCGCGACGCCGCACCCGTGCTCCTGATGCACGGCGAGCCCACCTGGTCGTACCTGTACCGCCACGTCGTCCCCGTGCTGGTCGAGGCCGGGCACCGGGTGGTCGCGCCCGACCTGGTCGGGATGGGCCGCAGCGACAAGCCGACGGAGCGCTCCGACCACACCTACGCCCGGCACGTCGAGTGGATGCGCCAGGCGCTGTTCGACCGGCTCGACCTCCGGGACATCACCTTCTTCGGCCAGGACTGGGGGTCGCTGATCGGGCTGCGGCTCGTGGCGCTCGACCCGGACCGCTACGCCCGGGTGGCCATCGGGAACGGCGGGCTGCCCACCGGCCACGGTCCGGCGAGCGACGCCTTCCTCGCGTGGCAGCGCTTCTCCCAGGAGACCGAGGACTTCCCGGTCGGCGCGATCATCGACGGCGGGTGCACCACGTCGCTCCCGCCCGAGGTCGTCGCCGCCTACGACGCGCCGTACCCGGACGACTCCTACAAGGCTGCGGTGCGCGTGTTCCCGTCGCTGGTCCCCACGTCGGCGCAGGACCCGGCGACCCCGGACCAGGAGGCCGCCTGGCGGGTGCTCGAGCAGTACGACCGGCCGTTCCTCCTCTGCTTCAGTGACAGCGACCCCATCACGCGCGGCGGTGACAAGCCCTTCCTCGCCAAGGTCCCCGGGGCGCAGGGCCAGCCCCACACCACCATCGAGGGCGGCGGCCACTTCCTGCAGGAGGACCGTGGCCCGCAGCTCGGCCGGGTGCTCGCCGACTTCATCCGGGCCACGTCGTGAGCGGGCCGACCGCCTCCGTCCGCCGGACCGCCCTCGTTCCGGCGCCGGCGGCCGGTGTCTGGGCGGTGCTCGCCGACTTCGGTGCCCTGGCCCGCTGGGTGACCGTCGTCGACCACTCGTGCCTGCTCCACGAACCCGACCTGGCGATCGGCACGGCGCGCCGGGTGCAGCGCGGACGGGTCACCGTCCTCGAGGTCGTCGACGTGCTCGAAAACGGTGTCCGCCTCGGCTACCGGATCGAGGGGCTGCCGGCGGTCCTGCGATCGGTGCGCAACGAGTGGGAGCTCCGCTCCGCAGCCGGCGGCACCGAGGTGGCCGTGACCACCACGGTCGACGCCGGGCCCCGCCCGCCCCAGCAGCTGGTGGCCCGCCTCGTCGCCCGCCGCCTCGCGAAGACCTCGGACTCGATGCTCGCCGGCCTCGCCGCCCACCTCGCCGACGAAGCCGCACCCGTTGCCTGAGACCCGTCCCGACGTCGTCGTGCTGCTCACCGACGAGGAGCGCGCTGCGCCGCCCTACGAGCCCGCCGAGTTGCGGGCCTGGCGCCAGCGGGCGCTCCCGGGCGCCCGCTGGTTCGACGAGCACGGCGTGCGATTCGAGCGCCACCACACCGGCTCGCTCGCCTGCGTGCCGAGCCGGCCGACCCTGCTCACCGGCCACTACCCCGACCTGCACGGCGTGACCCAGACCGACGGGCTCGGCAAGGACGCCGGCGATTCCCGCATGCGCTGGCTCGCCCCCGGCGAGGTCCCCACCATCGGCAGCTGGTTCCGGGCCGCCGGCTACGACACCCACTACGACGGCAAGTGGCACGTGTCCCACGCCGACCTCACCGACGCCGGCGGTCGCCGGCTCACCACGAACGACGCCCGCGGGGAGGTCGACGCCGCTGCCGTGCAGGCGTACCTCGACGCCGACCCGCTGGCAGCCTTCGGCTTCTCCGGCTGGGTCGGACCCGAGCCCCACGGCGGCGACCTGGCTGACTGCGGGCTCGTGCGCGACCCCCTGATCGCCGACCGGGTCGTGGCCTGGCTCGAGGACCGCTACGCCCGGCGCCGGGCCGGCGATCCCGGCGCGATGCGGCCCTTCCTGCTGATCGCCAGCTTCGTGAACCCCCACGACATCGTGCTGTTCCCCGCCTGGGCCCGGCGGGGGTGGCCGCTCGAGCCGTCACCGCTCGACCCGCCGCCGGTGCCGCCGTCGCCCACGGACGACGAGGACCTGCGCGACAAGCCGGCCGCCCAGGTGGCGTACCGGGCCGCCTACCCGTCCGGCTACGGGCCGGCGCCGGCGGTGGCCCGCACGTACCGGCGGGGCGCGCAGCGCTACCGCGACCTGTACCACCGGCTCCACGCCGAGGTCGACGGACCCCTCGACCGGGTGCGGCGGGCCGTCACCGACGGCGGGTCGGAGCACGCCGTGCTCGTGCGCACCAGCGACCACGGCGAGCTGCTCGGCTCGCACGGCGGCCTCCACCAGAAGTGGGCGACGCTCTACGACGAGGCGACCCGCGTGCCCTTCGTCGTCGTCCGCACCGGCGAGCGTCCGACGGCCGCACGGTCGGTCGATGCCCCCACGTCGCACGTCGACCTCGTCCCCACGCTGCTCGCCGTCGCCGGGATCGACGAGCGGGAGGTCGCGGCGCAGCTCGCGCGCGACTTCACCGAGGTCCATCCGCTGCCCGGCCGGGACCTGCTGCCGGTGGTCGACGGCGCCGACCCCGACCCCGACCCCGACCGCGTCGTCTACCTGCAGACCCGGGACCACGTGCTCGACGGCGACACGGGCGCGTCCGCGCTCGCCCGCCGGCTCGGTCGCACCGTCCGGCCGCCCCGGCTGCTGCGGATCCAGGTCCCCGCCCACGTCGCCACGAGCATCGAGGGCCTGGTCGCCCGGGTGCCGGACGGCGTCGCCGACGGGGGTGCCGGCCACCGCTGGAAGCTCGTGCGCACCTTCGACGACCCGAGCACGTGGACCGAACCCGGCATCCGCCACCTCGCCGCCGACGGACCCGCCGGGCCCACCTACCGGACCGAGCCGCTGGCCGACCAGTGGGAGCTGTACGACCTCGACGACGACCCGGTCGAGCGGCGCAACCGCTGGCGCGACCCGTCGGCGGCCGCCGTGCTCGCGCACCTCCGCGCCGTGCTGAAGGCCGAGGCCGCCCGCTGCGTCCCCGAGCGCAACCAGCCGCTCGACGCGCGGCCCCTGCGGTCCGTGAACCCGCCGGCGAAGGTGCCGCCGCGGCCTGCGCTGGCGCTGCGTCGCCTGCTGCAGCGCGTCGGCATGCACCCCGACGACCCGGACGCCTCACCGCTGCCGCCACGGCCCAGCCGGCGTGCCCTCGTGATCGCCACCAACCATTCTGTGCTCGACGTCGGCGAGCCCACCGGCGTCTTCGCCAGCGAGCTGACCGTGCCCTACTACGCGTTCCGCGACGCCGGGATGGTGGTCGAGGTCGCCAGCCCCGCGGGAGGGGCCATCCCGGTCGATCCGCGGTCGCTGAAGCCGGTGCTGCGCTGCGCGGCGGACGACCGCTTCCTCGCCGACCCGGTCCTGCGGGAGCAGGTCACGTCCTCGGTGGCCGTGGGCGACCTCGACGCGGACGACTACGACCTCGTCTACCTCGCCGGCGGGTGGGGTGCGGCGTTCGACTTCGCCACGTCCGAGCCGCTCGCCGACCTGCTCGGCCGAGCGGCCGAGCGGGGGATCCCGATCGGCGGGGTGTGCCACGGCCCGCTCGGCCTCCACGGCGCCCGCACCGCCGACGGTCGGCCGCTGGTGGAGGGCCGGCGCATCAGCTGCGTGACCGACAAGCAGGTGCACGAGCTCGGCATCGCGTCGACGCCGTTCCACCCCGAGTCGGCGCTGCGCGAGCGCGGCGCGGTCATCGAGGTGCGCCACCGCTTCCGCGACCCCTTCGCCAACCACTGGGTGGTCGACGGGAACCTCGTCACCGGCCAGAACCAGAACGCCGGGCCGATGGTGGCCCGGGAGCTGCTGTCGCTCGTGCCGGAGGTCAGGCGCTGAGGCGGTCCGCCCGTTCGGACGCCGGTTCCAGCTCGTACACGCGGTAGCTGCTGCGGATCACGGGCATGGCCACGTTGCGCACGCGGGTGCCGCCGGGGGTGACGCCGTGCTCGACGCCGGCGTGCGCATGGCCGTGGACGGCGAGGTCGGCGCCGGCCCCGTCGATGGCCTCGGCCAGCAGGTAGCTGCCGAGGAACGGGAAGATCTCGAGCCGCTCGCCGCGCAGGGTGTCGGCGCAGGGGGAGTAGTGGAGCAGGGCGAGGCGCAGGTCGGTGTCGAGGCCGGCGAGCGCGCGCCGCAGCTGCTCGGAGACCGCCTTGGTGTGGCCGACGAACGCCTTCATCTCGGCCTCGCCGAAGTCGCTGGCGCAGGCCCCGGCGAACCCGCCGCCGAACCCCTTGCCGCCGGCGACCCCCACTGACGTGCCGTCGACGTCCACCACGGTGCCGTCGCCCTCGAGCACGCAGATGCCGGCGGACTCCAGCCGGTCCCGGAACGCCTCGGGCTCGCCGGCGTGGTGGTCGTGGTTCCCGAGCACGGCGACGACCGGCAGGTCGAGATCACCGACCGCGCGGCAGACCAGGTCGGCTTCGCTCGGCTCGCCGCACCGGCTGAGGTCGCCGGCCAGGAGCAGGACGTCGGCGTCCCGCTCGGCGCTGCGGATGCTGTCGGCGAAGGCCTCGACGTTGTCGGCGCCGAGGTGGATGTCCCCGACGGCGGCGACGCGGATCGGGCGTCCGGTCATGTGATGCGCTCCGTGGTGTGGCGGTCGGCGGGCTCGGCGACGTCCACCTCGTTGTGCACGCGACGGCCTGCGGCGGCCTCGGCCGCGACCTGGCGCACGGCATCGCGGCGCTCGGCGCTCGTGACCGTGCCCGAGACGTAGACCTCGTCGCCGACGACGCGGACGTCGAGTCCCTGCTCCATGGTGCGGGCGTCGGTGGTCAGCGCCTGGCGGACGTGCTCGGCGACGTACTCAGGGGCGAGGTCGCCGCTCATGCGACGGCACCGCCGTGCAGCGTGTCGTGGACGGCGGTGATGGCGGTGGCCGGCACCGCGACGTCGCAGGACTCGGCGTACAGCAGCAGGCTCAGCACCCGTCGGGGCCCGGCCTGGATGGCCCGGCGGACCAGGTACTCCCAGTCCAGCTCGCAGCGGCTGATGATGGCGAGCGCGTCGTACCAGTGGTGGGCGGTGCGCTCGGCGGTGGCGAGTGCCTTGATGACGATCAGGTCCTCGGGGGCGATCACCCGGGCGCTCACGCCCTTGTAGTCGCGCCGCTCGGCTCGCTCGACCATCTCGTCGTCGAGGTAGATCTCGCCCGAGGACCGGAACACGAGGTCGGTCAGGACGCCGCGCTTCCAGGCCTTCGCCAGCCACGCCGGGTCGTGGACGGAGACCTCGAAGCCCCGCTGCTCCAGCAGGTCGAGGGTGGGGTCGACGTCGCCGGGCCGCAGGAACACGTCGATGTCGTGCGTCTCCCTGGGGCGCGCCAGCGCGAAGGACCCGATGCCGCCCATGAGGACGTGGTCGACCTCGTGGCCCTCGAGCACCGACACGACCTCTTCCAGGGTCGCGAGGAGGTCGTCCTCGGACGGCATCTGGCCGTCGGTGTAGTGGTCGGTCTCGCAGGGACCCTCGAAGCGGGCGGATGGCACGGCCAAGCGTTACCCCGGCGCAGGGGTTTCCATGTCGGGGCCGGGCCACGGCGGGGTAGGGATCGGAGGTGCTGGCAACCCTGCTGTCCCTGCTCGCTGCGCTGGCCTTCGTCGCCCCCCAGCAGGTGCGCACCATCGACGAGGTGGGAGCTTCCCTGCGGAGCGATCCCGTGCACGTCGACCCGTCGGCCGAGCGCGCCCTCGACGAGTCGGAGGCAGACCAGATCCGTGCGGCCGTCCGCGATGCCGGGACCCCGGTGTACGTGGCGGTGCTGCCGGCATCGGTGGCGGCGACCCCGGAGGACGGGCTCGAGCAGCTGGCGTCGGCGGCGGGACTGCGCGGCACGTATGCAGTGGTCGTCGGCGACGCCTTCCGCGTCACGAGCTCGGTGGTCCCGGACGCCGACGCGATCGCGGGCGCCGCCTTCCAGCAGCACCGCGACGGCGGGACGGCCGCCGTGCTCGAGGCGTTCGTCACCGACGTCGGCCTGGCGGCCCGAGGCGGGGCGTCGCGCGGCGGCGACACGGGGACCGAGGACCCCGATGGCGGGGAGGGTGGTTCGTCCCTGCTCCCCGTGGTGCTCCTCGGCGGTGCCGGAGCCGCCCTCTACGCGTGGAGCCGGCGCCGCCGTCGGGCCGTCGACCGGGTCGCTCAGGCCGAGTTCGACGCCGACGCGCAGCTCCTGCGCGCCGAGCTCTCGGTCTTGGCCGACGACGTGATGCGCCTCGAACCGGAGGTCGTGACCCACCCCGAGGCCCGGATCGACTACGAGGCGGCGACCCAGCGCTTCCGGGCCGCCAGCGCCGCCCTCGACTACGCGGACGAGCCGGTCGACCTCGTGCGCGTGGAGCGGGTGGTGAGAGAGGCGGAGTACGCGATGAGCCGCGCCCGGGCGATCGTACGGGGACACGAGCCGCCGCCCCCGCCGGCGGAGCTCCGCCAGCCTGGCCGCCACGACGAGCCGGCCCTCGACGTCGACGAGGTCGGCCGCCCGGTCTACGTCGGCGCCGGTCCGTTCTACGGCGGCGGCTGGTTCGGTGGCGGCGGCCTGTTCTCCGGACTGCTCCTCGGCTCCATGCTGGGCGGCGGCGGAATGTTCGGGTGGGGCGGCGGCTGGCACCACGACCACGGCGGCGGTGGGGACGGGTGGGGTGGCGGCGACGGCGGCTTCGGCGGGTTCGGCGGTGGCGACTGGGGCGGTGACGTGGGCGGCGGCGACTGGTAGCCGGCGCCCGAGCGGCGCCTCAGCGGCCTCGGCCGGTCTCCGCCTGGAGCTGGTCGATGCGCTTCGACGCCTCGGCCTTCGTCAGATCGTCCGGGACCTCCTCGCCGGCCTCCTGCGCGAGGGTGGCGAGGTAGGACTCCTGCGGGCCGGTCATCGGCTCGTCGCCGGTGGTCCAGTCGTCCGGGTCCTTGTCGGCGGGGCGCTCGGTCTGCTGGCTCATCGTTCCTCCTCGGGTGGTCGAACGC
>DASUEE010000363.1:0-3821 GCA_036275235.1 Acidimicrobiales bacterium
GCGGTGGAGGTGGCCGACCCCGGTCCCGGGGAGGTCCTCGTCCGCCAGCGCGCCGTCGGGCTGAACTTCGTCGACACCTACTTCCGCAGCGGGCTCTACCCGACCCGCCTGCCGAGCGGCCTCGGCACCGAGTCCGCCGGCGTCGTCGAGGCGGTGGGCGACGACGTGGACGACCTCGCCGTCGGCGACCGGGTCGCCCGCGCCACCGGTCCCCTCGGCGCCTGCTCGGAGCTCGAGGTCGTCCCCGCCGGGGTGCTCGTGCCGGTGCCGGACTCGATCGACGACCGCACGGCCGCCGCCGTGCTGCTCAAGGGCCTCACCGTGCAGTACCTGATCCGCCAGATCCACCCGGTGGGACCGGGCACCGTGTTGCTGGGCCACGCGGCGGCGGGCGGCGTGGGCCTGATCCTCGGGCAGTGGGCGAAGGCCCTCGGCGCCACCGTGATCGGCACCGCGTCCACGCCCGCCAAGCGCGAGCTCGCCCTCGCCAACGGCTACGACCACGTCATCGCCTACCGCGACCCGGGCGTCGACGTGGCCGCCGAGGTGCGCCGGCTCACGGACGGGAGGGGCGTGGACGTCGTGTACGACGGCGTGGGCGCCGACACGTTCGAGGCGTCGCTGGACTCGCTCCGCCCACGCGGGCTCCTCGTCACCTACGGCAACGCGTCCGGCGCGGTGCCGCCGGTCGCCCCTGCCGTGCTGGCGCAGAAGGGCTCGCTCTTCCTGACCCGACCGGTGCTGGCGGGCTACGCCGACACACCCCGGCGGCTGCGGTCGATGGCCGACGACCTGTTCGCCGCCGTCACCGCGGGGCAGGTCTCCCTCACGATCGGGCAGACGTTCCCGCTGGCCGACGTCCGGCGCGCTCACGAGGCGCTCGAAGCGGGCGAGACCACCGGCTCCACCGTCCTCCTGCCCTGACTACGGTCGGGCGACGTGCGTCCGCTCTTCGCCCGCCACTACGACCGGCTCATGGCCCGCACCGAGCAGGTGTGGCTCGCCGACGCGAGGGCGGCGCTGCTCGAAGGGCTCGCCGGCACCGTCGTCGAGCTCGGTGCCGGCACGGGCCGGAACCTGCGCCACTACCCCGACACCGTGGAGCGTCTCGTGCTCACCGAGCCGACGGCCGCCATGCGGGACCAGCTGCGTGCGCGCATCACCGCGACCGACCTCCCGTTCCCGGTCGAGGTCGTCGACGCCACCGCCGAACGGCTGCCGCTGGGCGACGACACCGCCGACGCCGTGGTCTCCACGATGGTGCTCTGCTCGGTGCCCGCCCTCGGTCCGGCCGTGGCCGAGGTGCGCCGGGTGCTCCGCCCGGGCGGCGAGCTCCGCCTCCTCGAGCACGTCGCCGCCGAGCGCCCGTGGGCGCACCGCATCCAGTCCGGCCTCGATCCGCTCTGGACCTGGCTCGAGGGCTCCTGCCACCTCGACCACGAGACCCGCACGGCGCTGGCCGCCGGCGGCTTCGACGTGACCCGCGTGACGGAGTCGGTGCAGGAGGGGATGCC
The DNA here is from genome assembly GCA_036275235.1 of Acidimicrobiales bacterium. Lineage (GTDB taxonomy): Bacteria > Actinomycetota > Acidimicrobiia > Acidimicrobiales > Salinilacustritrichaceae > Salinilacustrithrix. The sequence goes on from DASUEE010000363.1 coordinate 1,515, forward strand.
CCCGCTGTTCCACCGCATCGCCCGCGGTGTCGCGGTCGCCCCCTAGACGCCCGAGGACCTCGAGAGCAGCTCGTCGAGCTCGGCCTCGGTCATCAGCACGTCGCGGGCCTTCGAGCCGATGGACGGACCGACCACGCCGCGCTGCTCGAGGATGTCCATGAGCCGGCCGGCCCGAGCGAAGCCGACCTTCAGCTTGCGCTGCAGCATCGACGTGGAGCCGAGCTGGCTGCGGACGATGAGCTCCATGGCCTGGAGGGCGAGGTCGTCGTCGTCCTCGTCGCCGGTGCCGCCGCCGGGGAGCATGGCGCCGGCGTCGCCGCCGTCGTCGCCCTGCACGTCCTCGACGTAGGAGACCTGGGGCGACTGGCGCTTCCAGTGGGCGGCGATCGAGCGGACCTCCTCCTCGGTGACCCACGAGCCCTGGATGCGGGCGGGGGTGGAGGACGTGGGGCCGAGGAACAGCATGTCGCCCTTGCCGACGAGTCGCTCGGCGCCGACCTGGTCGAGGATGACCCGGCTGTCGGTGGCGCTCGACACGGCGAAGGCGAGGCGGGCGGGCACGTTGGCCTTGATCACGCCGGTGATGACGTTCACCGAGGGCCGCTGGGTGGCGATGATCAGGTGGATGCCCACGGCGCGGGCCATCTGGGCGATGCGGCAGATCGACTCCTCGACGTCGCGGGCCGCCACCATCATCAGGTCGGCGAGCTCGTCGACGACGACGATCACGAACGGCAGTCGCTGGTAGCGCTCGGGCGCCGGGGCGTCGGGTGCTCCCTCGGAGGCGACCTGGCGCCCCTGGTACTCGGCCTCGATCTCGCTGAGGTCGCCCCGGTCGAAGGCCTCGTTGTACCCGGTGATGTCGCGCACGCCGACCTCGGACAGCAGGTCGTAGCGGCGCTCCATCTCCTTGACCGCCCACGAGAGCGCGTTGGCCGCCTTCTTCGGGTTCGTGACCACCTGGGTCAGCAGGTGCGGCAGCCCCTCGTACTGGCCCATCTCGACCCGCTTGGGGTCGATGAGGATCATCCGCACCTGGTCGGGCGTCGACCGCATGAGGATCGAGGTGAGGATCGAGTTGAGGCAGCTCGACTTGCCCGCCCCGGTGGCGCCGGCGATGAGGATGTGCGGCATCTGGGCGAGGTTCATCAGGTGCGAGCGACCGTTGATGTCGCGGCCCACCGCGACCTCGAGCGGGTGCTCGGCCTCGACGGCCTCCCGGCTGGTGAGGATGTCGCCGACGGTGACGAGCTGGCGGCGGGCGTTGGGGACCTCGATGCCGATGGCCTGCTTGCCCGGGATCGGCGCCAGGATGCGCACGTCCGGCGTGGCCATGTTGTAGGCGATGTCCTTGGCGAGGCTCGTGACCTTGCCGACCTTCACGCCCGGGCCGAGCTCGAGCTCGTAGCGGGTGACGGTGGGGCCGACGACCATGCCGATGAGGCGGGTCTCGACGCCGTGCTGGGCGAGGCTGGCCTCCAGCCGCCGACCGTCCTCCTCCACGGCCTTGCGGTCGACCTCCTGGCTGCCGGTGCGGACCAGGACCTTCGTGGGCGGCAGCTTCCAGTCGCCGGCGTGGGCGGTGGGACGCAGCTCGATGTCGGCGGCCGGCGCCTCGGGCGCCGGGACGTGGACGACGGGCTCCTCGACGGTCGGCTCCGCCGGCAGCGGCTCGTCCTCGCCGGCCAGGTCGTAGGGGGCGGTGTCGTCGCCGGGGACCGTGACGGCGGGCGACGGCACGACGGGCTCGACCGGGCGGGCGTCGTCGATGGTGAACAGCGAGCGCACCGTGGCGCGCATCATCTCGCCCAGGGGGCGGAACGTCGACACGGCGCCGCCGGCCGCGACCCGGACCGGGATCCGGGTGATGACGAAGAAGGCGATGACCAGGAGCGTGAGCAGGATCACCGCGGCGCCGGCGGTGGCGGCGACCGCCACCAGGGGCAGGCCGGTGGCCATGCCGAGCAGGCCGCCGGCGGCGCCCCACTCGTCGAGGCCGTCGTCGATGCGGGGCTGGCCCCGCCCGACGTGGAGCAGGCCCGTGGTCGCCAGGGCGAGCAGCGTCCCGCCGATGACCAGGTGCGCCTTGCCGAGCAGGCCCTCGCCGGTGACCGGGTCGTCGTCGCGCATGCAGGCGATGCCGACGAGCACGAGGACGGGCGGGACCAGGGCGCCGGCGAGGCCGGCGAGGCCGCTCGACGCGGCGGCGAGGATGCGACCGGCCGGGCCGGCGGCGTCGGCGTACAGCCCGGCGGCGGCGACGATGCCGACGCCGATCAGCGCGAGCCCGACGACGTCGCCGGAGCG
>DASUEE010000364.1:0-2221 GCA_036275235.1 Acidimicrobiales bacterium
GAGGTCATGGAGCGGCTGGTCGAGGCCTGGGGCGACACCGTGTTCCACACGGTCATCCGGCGCACGGTGAAGTTCTCCGACTCCACGGTCGCGGGTGAGCCGATCACGACGTACGCCGGCGCCTCGGCGGGCGCGGACTCCTACCGGCAGCTGGCCAAGGAGGTGGCGGTCCGGTGTCTCGACGTGTGAGCCTGCCCGCCGCCGACGACCTGTTCCGCCCGACCGTCGTCCCGGACCCCGAGGAGTCGTCTGCCCCCGCGTCCGAGGCGCCGGGGCAGACGCCGACGGACAAGCCTCGCGGTCCCAGCGGCAGGGTCAAGCACGACGAGAAGATGACGGTCTACATCACCTCGGCCGAGCTGCTGGACCTCGAGCACGCCCGGCTGACCCTGCGCCGCGACAACGCGCTGGCCGTCGACCGGGGCCGGCTGGTCCGCGAGGCGCTCGCGATCGTGCTCGCCGACTTCGCCGAGAACGGCGACGACAGCGTGCTCGTGCAGCGCCTGCGCCAGGCCTGACCCGTGACCACCGACGTGGCCACGGAGCCACCCGTGACAGCCGGCGAGGAGCCGACCGCCCCCGGCTTCGCGGTCCGCCTCGACAACTTCGAGGGGCCCTTCGACCTGCTGCTGTCGCTGATCGCGAAGCACAAGCTCGACATCACCGAGGTCGCGCTGTCCAAGGTGACCGACGAGTTCATCGCGCACATCAAGGCCGGCAGCACCGGCGTGGACGGCGCCGAGCCCTGGGACCTCGAGGAGACCTCGCAGTTCCTGCTGGTCGCCTCGACGCTGCTGGACCTGAAGGCGGCCCGGCTGCTGCCCTCGGGCGACGTCGAGGACGAGGACGACCTCGCCCTGCTCGAGGCCCGCGACCTGCTGTTCGCCCGGCTCATGCAGTACAAGGCCTTCAAGCAGGTGGCGTCGGTGCTCGAGCGCAGGATGGCCGACGAGGCGGTGCGGCACCCCCGCGCGGTCGGTCTCGAGGAGCGGTTCGCCAGCCTCCTGCCCGAGGTGCTCATCGGGATCGGGCTCGAGGAGTTCGCGGCGCTCGCCGCCAAGGCGATGGAGCCCAAGCCGGTCCTCGAGCTCTCCCTGGCCCACATCCACGCCCCGACCGTGAGCGTCAAGGAGCAGGCGGTCGTCGTCGTCGAGAGACTTCGCCGCCAGGGGACGATGACGTTCCGCGCGCTCGCCGCCGACGCCCCCGACACCCTGACCCGGGTCGCCCGGTTCCTCTCGCTGCTCGAGCTGTTCCGCGAGGGAGCGGTGTCCTTCGACCAGGTGAGCCCGCTCGGGGAGCTGACCGTGCGGTGGACGGGAGCCGCGGACGGCGAGATCGAGATCCACGACGAGTTCGACGGGGCGCCCCCGGACGAGGACGCCGACGCCGGGCAGGACGACGCCGGGCAGGACGACGAGAGGGACCAGACGTGACCGCGCAGGACCAGGCCCATCCCCGGCCCACCGGGCCCGACGAGGACGGCGAGACGCTGCCCATCCGGCTGGCCGAGCTGAAGCCGGCGCTGGAGGCGGTGCTCATGATCGCCGACCAGCCGCTGGACCACCTGACGCTGGCGACCGCCGTGGGCTACCCCGCCGCGGAGGTGCAGGCCGCGCTGCACGAGCTGGCCGAGGAGTACGCCGAGCAGGGCCGCGGGTTCGACCTGCGCAGCGTCGCCGGGGGGTGGCGCTACTACACCCGCGAGGACATGGCCCCGGTGGTCGAGAAGTTCGTGCTCGACGGGCAGCAGGCCCGGCTGACCCAGGCGGCGCTCGAGACGCTGGCCGTGGTCGCCTACAAGCAGCCGGTCAGCCGCGCCCGCGTGTCGGCCATCCGTGGCGTCAACGTCGACGGCGTGATGCGCACGCTCGTCTCCCGTGGGCTCGTGGAGGAGGCCGGGCACGACGCGGAGACGACCGCGACCCTCTACCGCACCACGACCTACTTCCTTGAGCGCATCGGCGTGACGTCGCTGGAGGACCTGCCCGAGCTGGCGCCGTTCCTGCCCGAGATGAGCGATCTCGACGACCTGGACGCGCGCGCCGAGGTGGCCGAGGCGGCCGAGGCCGGGTGAGCAAGCCGCCCCTGAAGGTCGACGAGGACGGTCTCGTCCGCCTGCAGAAGCTGCTGGCCGCCGCCGGGGTCGGCAGCCGCCGCAAGTGCGAGGAGCTCATGCTCGACGGGCTCGTCGAGGTCGACGGGGAGGTCGTCACGCGGC
>DASUEE010000365.1:0-2826 GCA_036275235.1 Acidimicrobiales bacterium
GCCACCTTCTTGCCGGTCTTCACCTCGGGCGGGATCGGGACGACCCACCCCTGGTCCCAGGCGTGGTCGATGATCTCGACCTCGACCTGCTTGATCGTCACCGGGTCGGCGTTGATGCCGAGCACGCAGGCGGCTTCGCACGGGGCCGGGCACAGCCGCCCCGTGAACTCCGGGAAGTTGTTGGTCGCGTGCAGGCGGTCGATGTGACGCTTCTCCATCTTGAACTCGGGGAAGTTGTTGGTGGCGTGGAGCCGCTCGATGGCGTCGCGCCAGTGGTCGCGGTAGACGAGGTCGTTCCAGTCCGGGATGAGGTTGCCCAGCGGGCAGCCGTTGTTGCAGAACGGGATGCCGCAGTCCATGCAGCGCGCCGCCTGCTTCTGGAGGTGGTCCTCGGGGAAGTCCTCGTACACCTCCTTCCAGTCGCGCAGGCGGACCGGCACCGGTCGGCGGGTGGGGGTCTCGCGTTCGTACTTCAGGAAGCCCTTGATGTCTGCCACGTCGGCGCTACTCCTTCTCCAGGGCGGCGGCCGCCATGATCGCCTCGTTCACGTCGATGCCCTCGATGCGCGCCTTCTCGGCGGCCTCGAGCACCCGCTTGAAGTCCTTCGGCATGACCTTCTTGAAGTGGCGCACGCTGGTGTGCCACCGGTCGAGGATGCGCTGGGCGACGGCGGAGTTCGTCTCGGCCAGGTGGGTGCGGATCGTGTCGCGCAGCCACTCGGCGTCGGTCTCGTCGAGAGGGTCGAGGTCGACCATCTCGGTGTTCAGGTTGCGGTGGAACAGGTCGTCCTGGTCCCAGACGTAGGCGATGCCGCCCGACATGCCGGCGCCGAAGTTCCGGCCCGTGTCGCCGAGGACCACGGCTCGCCCGCCGGTCATGTACTCGCAGGCGTGGTCGCCCACGCCCTCGACGACCGCGGTGGCGCCGGAGTTGCGCACGCAGAACCGCTCGCCGACCACGCCCCGGATGTACACCTCGCCGGCGGTGGCGCCGTAGAGGATGACGTTGCCGGCCACCACGTTCTCCTCGGCCACCAGCTTCGGGTGGCTCTCCTCGGGCGGGCGGACGACGAGCTTCCCGCCGGAGAGGCCCTTGCCGAGGTAGTCGTTGGCGTCGCCCTGCAGGCGCATCGTCACCCCGCGTGGGACGAAGGCACCGAAGCTCTGGCCGGCCGACCCACTGAAGCGGACCTGGATGGTGTCGTCCGGCAGGCCGGCCTCGCCGTGGTGCAGCGAGATCTGGTTGCCGAGCATGGTGCCGACGGTGCGGTTCAGGTTGCGGATGGGCAGCTCGATCTCGACCGGCTCGCCGCCGCGGATCGCCGGCAGCGCCTGCTCGATCAGCTGGTTGTCGAGGGCGGCGTCGAGGCCGTGGTCCTGGGTCTTCGAGCAGTGCAGGTCCTGCTCCCACGGGGACTCCGGCTTGTGGAGGATCGGCGCCAGGTCGAGGCCGTCGGCCTTCCAGTGCTGGACGGCCTTCGACGTGTCGAGGACCTCGACGTGGCCGATCGCCTCCTCGAGCGTGCGGAACCCGAGCATGGCCAGGTGCTCCCGCACCTCCTCGGCGATGAACTCCATGAAGTTCACGACGAACTCGGGCTTGCCGTTGAACCGCTTGCGCAGCTCGGGGTTCTGCGTCGCCACGCCCACCGGGCAGGTGTCGAGGTGGCAGACGCGCATCATGATGCAGCCGGACACCACCAACGGGGCGGTGGCGAAGCCGAACTCCTCGGCGCCGAGCAGGGCGGCGATCATCACGTCGCGGCCGGTCTTCAGCTGGCCGTCGCACTGCACGACGATGCGGTCGCGCAGGCCGTTGACCAGCAGCGTCTGCTGGGTCTCGGCGAGGCCGAGCTCCCAGGGCGTGCCGGCGTGCTTCAGCGAGTTCAGCGGCGAGGCGCCGGTTCCGCCGTCGTGGCCGGAGATGAGGACCACGTCGGCCTTCGCCTTCGACACGCCCGCGGCGACCGTGCCGACGCCGACCTCGGACACCAGCTTCACGTGGATGCGGGCCTGCGGGTTGGCGTTCTTCAGGTCGTGGATCAGCTGCTTGAGATCCTCGATGGAGTAGATGTCGTGGTGCGGCGGCGGGGAGATGAGCCCCACGCCCGGCGTCGAGTACCGGGTCTTCGCGATCCACGGGTACACCTTCTGGCCGGGGAGCTGGCCGCCCTCGCCGGGCTTGGCGCCCTGGGCCATCTTGATCTGGATGTCGTCGCTGTTCGTGAGGTAGTTCGACGTCACGCCGAAGCGACCGGAGGCCACCTGCTTGATGGCCGAGCGCTTCGAGTCGCCGTCGGGCATCGGCTCGAAGCGCTCCGGGTCCTCGCCGCCCTCACCGGTGTTCGACTTGGCGCCGATCCGGTTCATGGCGATCGCCAGCGTGGTGTGCGCCTCCTCCGAGATGGAGCCGTAGGACATGGCGCCGGTGGAGAAGCGCTTGACGATCTCGCTGACCGGCTCGACCTCCTCGATGGGGATCGGCGTGCGGCCCTCGGTCTTGAACTCGAACAACCCGCGGAGCGTGGCGAGGCGCTCGGACTGCTCGTCGACGCGGCGCGTGTACTCCTTGAAGACCTCGTACCGGCCGGTGCGGGTCGAGTGCTGCAGCTTGTAGACGGTCTCGGGGTTGAAGAGGTGGTACTCGCCCTCGCGGCGCCACTGGTACTCGCCGCCCACCCACAGGTCGCGGTGGGCGGCCTCGGTGGGCCGGGGGAGGTAGGCGAAGCGGTGGCGGCGGGCCACCTCCTCGGCGAGCACGTCGAGGCCGACGCCGCCGAGCTTGGTCGTGGTGCCGGTGAAGAACTCGTCGACGAGGTCCTGGGC
>DASUEE010000366.1:0-5326 GCA_036275235.1 Acidimicrobiales bacterium
CGCTCGCCCGGTGGGATGAAGTTCGAGAGCACGTTGAGCAGCGTCGTCTTGCCGGTGCCGGTACCGCCGCTGACCAGCACGTTCAGCTTCGCCTCGACGCAGGTCGAGAGGAACTCCATCAGGGCCGGCGTCGCAGCCCCGGTCCGGATGTAGTCCTCCGAGCGCAGCACCATCTTGGAGAACTTCCGGATCGTGAGCGACGGGCCGTCGACGGCGAGCGGCGGGATCACCGCGTTGACGCGAGAGCCGTCAGGAAGGCGGGCATCGACCATCGGCGAGGACTCGTCCACGCGCCGGCCGATGGCCGACACGATGCGGTCGATGACACGCCGCAGGGCGGCGTCGTCGGCGAACACGACCTCGGTCTCCTCGAGGAGGCCGCGTCGCTCGATCCAGACCCCGGTCGTGTTGTTGCACATGACCTCGGTGACGTCCGGGTCCTCGAGGAACGGCGTGATCGGGCCGTAGCCGATGACGTCGGCGCTGATCTCGTCGACGAGCCGCGCCTTCTCCTCGGCGGTGAGCGGCACCGACTCCTGGTTCATGATGTCGGCGAGCGTCTCGCGAGCGAGGTCGAGCAGCTCCTCGTCGGCCATCTCGCGGTTGCTCGGCCGGGCGGCGAGGCGCTCCATCAGCGCGCCCGACACCTGGTGCTTCAGACGTGCGTAGGGGTCGACCCGGTGGGCGACGGGATCGTCGTCGCGCGGATCGTCCTCGGGCTCTCCGTCCGCCTTCTTCAGCCGATCGCCGAGTCGCATCTACCCACGCCTCCCGAAGAGTCCGCCGCTCGCCTTCCGATGCTGTGCCGCCGCCTGCTGCTCGGCGGTGGCGTTGGGGTCCGGCTCGAACCGGTCGACCAGCTGCCAGAGCGGCCCGACCGCCGGGGACCCGTCGCCGGCCTCGAGGACCGGGACGCCCTGGTTCATCGAGACCGGAAGGCTCCGGTGGCTGGGGAGCAGCACGTCGAAGTCGGTGCCGATGGTGGCCGCGATGTCGGCGATCTCGAGCCCGACCTTGGCGTCGGCCCGGTTGAGCACGAAGTGCCGGCGGGCCGCGGTCATGCCGATGCGGTCGAGGGCGTCGACGGTCTTGTGCAGGCCGCGCACGCTGGCGACGTCGGTGGCCGCCACGAACACCAGGTCGGTGGCGTTGTCCATGACGGTGAGCGTCCGCTCGCCGAGGCCGGGGTCGGTGTCGACCACCACGTACTTGAACTCGCGGTGCAGGAGGACGACGGCCTTCGAGAACGCCTGGGCGGTGATCTCGTCGGCGACGCCGGGCACCTCTGGGGCGCAGAGCGCGAACAGCCCGGAGCGGTGCGGCGTGAGGTGGACCTTCACCTCGGTGGCGTCGTGCAGACCGCCGGCGATGGCGTCGCGGATGCTGGTCTCCGAGAGCAACCGCAATGCGTTGCCGACGTCGCCGAACTGGAGGTCGCCGTCGACCAGGACCACCTGCTTGGGGACCCGGCTCGCGAGTCCGACCGCGAGGTTCGTGGCGACCGTCGTCTTGCCGGCGCCGCCCTTGGGCGACAGCACCATGATCAGGCGGTGCTGGTCGAGCTCGCCCTCCCCCGTGCGCAGGGTGGTGGCCCGGCGCTCGGCGACCTCGAGGGCCCGCTTCACGGACTCCCGGATGCGGTCGCCGTCGGACGCCGGCGGGAGGATGTCGCGCACGCCCACCTGCATCGCACGGGCGAACGCGTCGCCCGTGGGATCCATGTGCAGGACGACGGTGACGTCGGGGCGCTCCTCGTCGAAGCGCTGCGCGACCGTGAAGGCCCGCTCGGGGTCGACGGTGCCGTCGACGATCGCGACCTCGACGGCGGGGATCGCCGCCGCCAGGCCCCGTTCGAGCGGCGCGGTCTCGACGCGGACAGCATCGCCCACCGCCTCGCGGACGGCCTGCTCCAGCTCGTCGCTCGCGGAGAGGACGAGGATCATCCGACCGGCGCCTCCGGGTTGATGACGTTCTCCACGCTGATGCCGGTGGAGGGCACCAGGGCGTCGCCGCTGTGGCGGGCCATGTGCAGGCTGGCGTTCAGCGACTGGGCCCCCCGGGCGTAGATGAGCCGCTCGACGTCCGGCCCCTCCATCGCAAGGGTGACCAGAAGCGAGCCGGCGGCGGGAGCCACCCGCTGGGTGGGGTCCGTCGCCGCTTCGGCGGTCTGGGCCGGGAGCGGGTTGCCCTGGACGTTCGTCACGAGCGCCTGCTGCAGGATGATCTTGGCCACCTGCAGCGTCGACTGGGTACCCGCTGCCGGGTTGGCCGGGTCGACGGGTGCTGCTGCGAGCGGGTCGTTGGCGGGGTTGATGAACTCGTTGCGGTCACCGAGGGCGACGACGGCCACCGTGTCCCCCGGCACCGGCAGTCCGCCGATGAACTGCTCCTGGGACATGGCGAGCGTGACCTCGAGGAGCCCCTCGGGCACCTCCACGCTGCCGGTGCGGCGGGCGGTGAAGTTGTCCGGGTCGACGAACCGGTTGGCGAGCAGCGTCTCACCGGGGACGAGATCGACCGCGGTGACGAGCCCGGCGAGGGAGACCAGGTCGGAGACGACGCCCTCCGGCGCGATCTTCGTGGGGATCCGCTCTTCGCTCACCAGGCCATCGAGCTGCTCGGCCGGGGTCCCAGCCGGGATGGTCGCTTCCGCGGTGAGGACGGTGACCAGCTCCTCCCCCTCGAGGGCACGGTCCTCCGCACCCTGGACGAAGAGCACGAGCGCGCCCGTGCCGACGATCGCCATGACGACAGCGGCGATCACGCCGACGACCTTCTTGTTCACGTGATGTCTCTCCCGTTCGGGGGGTCTGTCCCGCCAGTTTCCCGCAGTCTCCCTGGCAGGTGGTGCATCGGCTGGCTCGGGTCGAGATCGACCGCCGTGCCCGGAGGGAGTCTGCCACCCTCGGCGCGAAGGCTCCATGGTCCTGCTGGATCATCGCAGGATCTGCTTCAACCGGCCTGGATGACCACTTCCGGCTTGATCGTCCCCTCCCGGTGGGGCACGTAGACGGCCAGCAGGACCCCGTCCTGGGACTCCAACGCCCACGGGCCGGGGTGCGCCTCCGGGATGCCGAGCTGGGAGCGGTGCAGGGGCTTGCCGTGGCCGACATCGACGGCGGTGGGCACGTCGACCACCACGGTGGGCAGGTCGCGCAGGGCCTGCGCCGGCGTGAGCACGTCGCGCTCGGGGACGACGCCGCCGATGAGGTGGGCGTCCTCGACCCGGAAGGGGCCGGCGGCGGTGCGGCGCAGGTTCCGGAGGTGGGCGCCGCCGCCGAGCGCGGCGCCCAGATCGGCGGCGAGCGTCCGGATGTACGTGCCCGACGAGCAGGTCACCTCGACGGGGAAGACCCCGTCGGCCACCGGCTCGTCGACTCGGAACGCGTGGATGGTGACCGGACGCGGGGCCCGCTCGACCTCCTTGCCTTCACGGGCCAGCTCGTGGAGGCGCTTGCCGTCGACCTTCACCGCGGAGACCATGGGCGGGATCTGGAGGATGTCGCCGGTGAGCGCTTCGGCAGCGGCCTGCACGTCGGCGAGCGCCACGCCGGCCATGTCGTGGGTGGCCGTGACCTCGCCGGTGTCGTCGAGGGTGTCGGTCTCGGTGCCGAGGACCACCTCGCCGACGTAGGTCTTCGGCAGCGCGGTGAGGTAGCGGAGCAGGCGGGTCATCGACCCCACCCCGACCAGCAGGAGGCCCGTGGCGGGCGGGTCGAGGGTGCCGGCGTGGCCGACCTTGCGGGTGCCGAGCACGCCCCGGGCCTTGGCCACCACGTCGTGGCTGGTCCAGCCGGGCTCCTTGTCCACGAGGACGAGCCCGTCCCACGGGCTGGCCTTCTTGCGAGTCACGGCTTGCGGCTCACCGCGGCGTGGGCGCCGGCAGCAGGGCCCGGACCTCGTCGATGACCTCGGGAATGGGGCGGTCGGAGGAGAACCCGGCCATGAACGTGTGACCGCCGCCGCCGAGGCGCGCCGCGATCTCGGAGACGTCGGTGGCGCCGGTCGACCGCAGGGACACGCGCAGGCCCTCCCCCGGCGACTCGCGCAGCACGCAGGCCACGTCGGCCTCCTGGCAGGCGCGCACGTGGTCGATGAAGCCCTCGGTCTCGTCGAAGGACACGTCGAAGTCCTCGAGGTCCTGCGCCGTGAGCCACGCCACCACGAAGCGCAGCTCGGGGTCGAGCTCCGTGCGGGCCAGCGCCATCGAGAGCAGCTGCACGTACTGGAAGCGGTGCTTCTCGAACAGCTCACGCGTGATGCGGGCGATGGGCAGCTGGTACTCGGCCAGCTCCTCGGCGAGGTGGAAGACGTCGGGGGTGGTGTTCGGGTACCGGAACCGCCCGGTGTCGGTGACCAGCCCCACGTAGAGGCACAGCGCCACGTCGTGGGTCAGGGACCAGCCGAGCTCCGTCGCGAGCTGGCGGACGAGCACGGCGGTGGCCGCCGCTGACTCGTCGACGAGGTTGCGGGTGCCGAAGCGCTGGTTGTCGGGGTGGTGGTCGAGCACGACGACCTCGCGGGCGCGCGCGGCGCTGCCCGCCAGATCGCCCAGGCGCTCCACCCGGCCGAGGTCGAAGGTGACCAGCACGTCGGGGTCGCCGGGGAACTCGGCCGGAGACACGCAGCGGTCGAGCCCGGGCAGGAACTCGTAGTGCGGCGCCACCACCCACGGGCTGGGCCACGAGGCCACCGAGGCCTTGCCGTTCGCCTCGCACAGGAGGTGCATGGCGAGCATCGAGCCGAGCGCGTCGCCGTCGGGGTGGTGGTGGCAGGCGAGGGCGAGCGACGGGGCCCCGGCGAGCACCTCGGCCACCTCGGCCACGGTGCTCACGGATCCTCGACCCGAGAGGTGACGGGGGCCGGCACGAACGGGGTCGAGATCGCCCTCGTCACGCCACGCCGTCCCCGTCGGCGTCGACATCGGGCGGCGCCGGCTCCTCGGCGACGTCGAGGTCCCGCAGGATCTCCTCGATGCGGGTGGCGCCCCGGGCGACCTCGTCGGCGTGGAAGGAGAGCACCGGCGTGCGGCGCATGTGGGTCTGGCGGTTGACGGCCGCTTGCAGCCGGGCGCGGTGCTCCTCGAGCACCTCGAGCACCACCTCGTCGGGCGCGCCGAGGTCGGACCAGTGCACCTTCGCGTGCTCCAGGCCGGGGTCGACCTCGACGGCCGTGACCGTGAAGAAGCCCAGCCGCTCGTCGTCGATGCGCTCGAGCTCCTCGGCCACGATCTCTCGCACCAGCTCGTTCAGCCGCGCGGTGCGGGGGTAGCGACGGGCGCTCGTCTGGCGGCGGCGGGCCATGGAGGGAGCCTGCCACAGCGCCT
>DASUEE010000367.1:0-4834 GCA_036275235.1 Acidimicrobiales bacterium
CCGCCGGTCCAGCCGGTCGACCAGCGTTCGCATGGCGGCGGCCCCGGTGGCGTCCATCACCGGCACGTCCCGCATCCGCAGAACCACGCCCCGCACGCCGTGGTCGACGCGCAGGAGCTCCTCGAAGAACCGGTCGGCGGCACCGAAGAAGATCGGTCCGGCGATGCGGAACACCACCAGGTCCTGCTCTCGCACCCGCCGCTCGGCCTCGGCCGCCACCGCGTCCTCGTGGCGCGGACCGTCGTCGCCGTCCAACGCGGCGAGGTCGACCGACAGCAGCCGGGACATGCGGGTGACGAACAGCGCCCCGGCGACGATGACCCCCACCTCGATGGCGAGGATCAGGTCGAACGCCACGGTGACACCGAACGTGAGCACCATCGTGGCGCCGTCGGAGCGGGTGGCCCGGAGGATCTCGCGCATCTCGGCGACCTCGACCATGCGGGCGGCGACCACGGCGAGGATGCCGGCCAGCGCCGCTAGCGGGACCTCTCTGACCAGCGGTGAGAGCGCCAGGACGGTGGCGGCGAGCACGAGGCCGTGCGACGCGGCGGCGAGCCGGGTCCGGGCACCGGAGCGGACGTTGACCGCCGTGCGGGCGAGGGCGGCCGTCGCCGGGATGCCGCCGACGAGCGCGCTGCCGATGTTCGCCAGGCCCTGGCCGACGAGCTCCCGGTCCGGGTCGTGCCGCTCGCCCACGGTCATCCCGTCGGCCACCACCGCCGACAGCAGGCTCTCGAGGGCCGCGAGCACGGCGATGACGAGGGCGGCGCGCACCAGCTCGGTGACCTCGAGCCCGCCCAGCTCCGGCAGGCGAGGGGTCGGCAGTCCCGCAGGGATCGCCCCGACCCGGGCGGCGCCGTCGAACACCGGCAGCATCGAGACCCCGGTGGCCACGAGGAGGGCGGCCATGCTCGGCGGCAGCACCCGGAGGCGTGCGAGACGACCCCAGCCGACCATCGCGGCGATCGTGATCGCTCCCAGCGCCGGCGCCGTCCACGGCACGCCGCCGGCGGCCTCCCGCACCGCGTGCCACGTGACGACGAGGATCTGCTCGCCCTCGGGCCGCTCGACGCCGAGCAGCGCCGGCACCTGCTGCAGGAGGATGATGACGGCGATGCCGGCCGTGAAGCCGGTGATCACGGGGAACGGGATGTAGCGCACCGCCCGACCGACGCCGGCGACACCGAGCGCCACGAGCAGCACGCCGGCGAGGACGGCCACCGGCGCCAGCGCACCGACGCCGTGTTCGGCCACGAGCGGGAGCAGCACCACGGTCATGGCTCCCGTCGGACCGGACACCTGGAAGCTCGAGCCACCGAAGATCGCGGCGAGCGTCCCGGCGACGATCGCCGTGTAGAGCCCTGCGGCCGCGCCGGCGCCGGAGGTCACCCCGAACCCGAGGGCGAGCGGGAGCGCGACGACGGCGACGGTGATGCCGGCCATGAGGTCGGTCCGGATGCTCGCCAGGTCGTAGTCGCCGGAACGGGGCAGGAAGCGGCGCACGACGTCGGTCATCGTCGCCAAGCATATCGCTGTTTCGTGATTTCACAGAAACGTGAAGTAGTAGGATCCCATGGTGCCCCGCCCCGTGTACGAGCTGAAGGCCGAGCTGTTCCGCACGCTCGGCCACCCGATCCGCATCCGGGTCCTCGAGGTCCTGCGCGACGGGGAGGCGACCGTTGCCGACATCGCCGAACAGGTGGGCGTGGGCGGCTCGACCCTCTCCCAGCACCTGGCCACCCTCCGCCGGGCCGACATCGTCACCTCACGGCGGGAGGGTTCGCAGCTGCACTACGGCGTCGTCGACCCGCGGGTGTTCCAGCTGCTCGAGACCGGTCGCCAGATGCTGACGACCTCGCTCGAGGGCTCGCAGGAGGCGCTGGCCGACCTCGAGCAGATGCAGTTCTGACCGCGGCCGGGCCGCCCGGCGCCGTCAGGCGCCGTGGCAGAGCTTGAACTTCTTGCCGCTCCCGCACGGGCAGGGCGCGTTCCGGGGGGTCTTGTCCCAGTCGCTGCGGACGACGGGCGTGTGGCCCGCCGGCGCCGTCTCCTCGACGGGCTTCGGGGCGCCGGAGGCCGCCGCCTCGGCCCGAGCCATCGTCGACAGGCCACCAGGCTGGGTCGACGGATCGGCCGGACCGGAGGTCTGCACGTCGGAGATGCGGGGCTCGGCCTCGGCGAGGGGCTGCGCCTCGGCGGCCTTCATGTCGGAGGTCTTGAACTGCATGCCCACCGCGGGTGCCGCGGGTGCCTGCGGCTCCTCGGGCGCCTTCACCTGGACGTGCATGACGTAGCGGACGAGGTCCCGCTCGATGCGGGCGATCATCGCCTCGAACATCTCGAAGCCCTCGCGCTGCCACTCGGTGAGCGGGTCGCGCTGACCCATGGCCCGCAGGTTGATGCCCTCCTGCAGGTAGTCCATCTCGCGGAGGTGCTCGCGCCAGGCCGTGTCGATGATGCGCAGCATCACCTGGCGCTCGACCTGGCGCATGACGTCCTCGCCGAGCTCCTCTTCGCGGGCCTCGTAGCGGGACAGCGCCTCGTCGACGAGCACCTCGTAGACCTCGTCGGAGCTGGCGCAGCGGGCGAGCTGCTCGACGGTGACCTCGCTCGGCCAGTACTCGGCGACGGCGGCGACGAGGCCCTCGAGGTCCCACTCCTCGGAGAAGTCGGCCACGCAGTAGGTGGCCACCAGCGACTCGACCGCCTCGGGCAGGTACTTGTCGTGGATCTTGGCCTTGAGGTCCGTCTTGTCGAGGATCTGGTCGCGCAGCTCGTAGATGACCTTGCGCTGCTCGTTCAGGACCTCGTCGTACTTGAGGACGTTCTTGCGGATCTCGGCGTTGCGCTGCTCGACGGTCTGCTGGGCCCGCTCGATGGCCTTGGTGACCATCTTCGCCTCGAGCGGCACGTCCTCGGGCAGGGCCTTGCCCATCACCCAGTTGACCGCGCCGGTGGCGAACAGCCGCATCAGGTCGTCCTCGAGGGACAGGTAGAAGCGGCTCTCGCCCGGGTCGCCCTGGCGGCCGGAGCGGCCCCGGAGCTGGAGGTCGATGCGGCGGGAGTCGTGGCGCTCGGTGCCGAGCACGTAGAGGCCACCGAGCTCGCGGACCTTGTCGCCCTCGGCCCGGCACTCCGTCTCGTAGCGCTCGAGCGCCTTGCGGTAGCGCTCCTGGGTGTCGGGCGACTCGTCGGTCTCCGGGTCGAGGCCCTCGTTGCGGAGCTCCTGCTTGGCGAGCAGCTCGGGGTTCCCGCCGAGGAGGATGTCGACGCCTCGACCGGCCATGTTCGTGGCCACCGTGACGGTGTGCAGGCGACCGGCCTGGGCGACGATGTCGGCCTCGCGGAACTGCCGCTCCGGCTTGGCGTTGAGCACCTGGTGGGGCACGCCGCGCCGGTCGAGCGTGCGGGAGATGACCTCGGAGGTGGCCACCGACGCGGTGCCCACCAGCACCGGCTGGCCCGCCTTGTAGCGCTCCTCGACGTCGTC
Source organism: Acidimicrobiales bacterium (assembly GCA_036275235.1). GTDB lineage: Bacteria > Actinomycetota > Acidimicrobiia > Acidimicrobiales > Salinilacustritrichaceae > Salinilacustrithrix. Next base: position 3,494 of record DASUEE010000367.1, read on the forward strand.
GGCGATCGCCTGGAGCTTCCCGTCGAGCGACTTGTAGATGAGGTCGCCCTGGTCCTGGCGGATGACGGGCTCGTTGGTGGGGATCGGCACGACCTGCAGGCCGTAGGTGCCGGCGAGCTCGGCGGCCTCGGAGGTGGCCGTACCGGTCATGCCGGCGAGCTTGTCGTACATCCGGAAGTAGTTCTGGAGGGTGATCGTGGCGAGGGTCTGGTTCTCCTCCTTGATCGGCACCCCCTCCTTGGCCTCGACCGCCTGGTGCAGGCCCTCGGACCAGCGACGGCCGTCGAGCACGCGTCCGGTGAACTCGTCGACGATCTTCACCTCGCCGTCGACGACGATGTAGTCCTTGTCCCGGTGGAACAGCTCCTTGGCGCGCAGCGCCACCTGGAACTGGTGCACGAGGTTCTGCGCGACGCCGTCGTAGAGGTTGTCGACGCCGAGGGCCTCCTCGACCTTCTCGATGCCCTCCTCGGTGGGGACGACCAGGCGCTTCTCCTCGTCGACCTCGTAGTGCTCGTCGCGCCGCAGCGCCCGGGCGATGGCGGCGAAGCGGGTGTAGAGCTTGGCGGCGTCCTCGAGGCGGCCCGAGATGATGAGCGGGGTGCGGGCCTCGTCGATGAGGATGGAGTCGACCTCGTCGACGATGGCGTAGTTGAAGCCGCGCTGCACCTGGCGCTCGCGGCTCATCGCCATGTTGTCGCGCAGGTAGTCGAAGCCGAACTCGTTGTTGATGCCGTAGGTGATGTCGGCGGCGTACTGCTCGCGCTTGAAGTCGGCGTCGCGGTTGCCGGGGACGATCAGTCCGACGGTGAGGCCGAGCCACTTGAAGAGCCGGCCCATCCACTCGGACTGGAACGTGGCCAGGTACTCGTTGACCGTGATGAGGTGCGTGCCCTTGCCGGACAGCCCGTTCAGGTAGAGCGGCAGGGTCGAGGTGAGGGTCTTGCCCTCGCCGGTCTTCATCTCCGCGACCCAGCCGAAGTGCAGGGCGGCGCCGCCCATCATCTGCACGTCGTAGTGGCGCTGGTGGAGCACCCGCACGGCGGCCTCGCGGCAGACCGCGAAGGCCTCGAGCATGATGTCGTCGAGGTCCTCGCCCTGGTCGAGCCGCTCCCGGAACAGCACCGTCTGGTGCTTCAGCTCGTCGTCCGACATGGCCTGGTAGGTGGGCTCCAGGGCGTTGATGTCGGGGACGAGGCTCTGCAGCGCCCGCAGGCGCTTGCCTTCGCCGGTTCTGAGGACGCGATCGAGGACTCCCATGCGACCGGCGAGTGTATCGGCGGGTCGGATTGCCCCGATCACCGCGAGGGCCCTCGGTACGCTTCCTGCGGTGCTCCCGCC
>DASUEE010000368.1:0-7348 GCA_036275235.1 Acidimicrobiales bacterium
GGACCAGCGCTGCGAGCGCGACGCGATGGTGGCGTCGCTGCTCGGCATCACGCCGGACCGGCTCCGCACCATCCGGCGGGTGCACTCCAAGCGCCTGCAGGCGAACGGCTTCGAGCACGACGGCGACGGTGGGGCGCCACCCCGCTGGCAGTGCATCGACCAGCTCGACGACGAGGCGCTCGTCGCGGCGGTACGCCGGCGCGAGGTCCAGGCCCGGGCCGCGGTGCGAGCCGCCGTGCTCGCACCGGTCGAGCGCGCCGGCCGGCGCCGCATGGGCCGCCGCTGAGCCGTCGCGCTCAACCCGTGGCGACGGGGCGCTCCTCGTCGGCCGACCACTGGGAGAACGAGCCCACGTAGAGCCGCGGCAGCGGGAGGCCGGCGACGACCATGGCGAGCGCGTCGTGGCAGGCGGTGACCCCGGAGCCGCACGAGACGACGACGTCGCCGTCGGTGGCGTGCGGGCGGTAGCGCTCGGCCAGCACCTCCGGCGGAAGGAAGCGCCCGTCGGGACCGAGGTTGTCGCTGGTCGGTGCCGACCGGGCGCTCGGGATGTGGCCGGGCCGCGGGTCGACGGCGACCACCTCGCCCCGGTACCGCTCCGCCGAGCGGGCGTCGAGGAGGACGGCGCCGCTGCGGCCGGCGGCGATCGCGGCGACGTCGTCGAGGGTGACCAGGCGATCGGGCGGCCAGGTCCGCGGCGTGGCGGTCCGTTCGACCGGGGTCACCGGTCCGGACTCGAGCTCGCCGGTCCATCCGGCCATGCCGCCGTCGAGCACGGCCACCGGCTCGCCCAGCACGTGCAGCATCCACCAGAGGCGGGCGGCGGTGGTGCCGCCCGTGTCGTCGTAGGCGACGACGGGCACACCGTCGCCCATGCCCAACCGGGTGCGCGCGGCAGCGAAGGCCTCCGGGTCGGGCAGCGGGTGACGACCCCGAGCCGGCGAGGCCGGCGCGGAGAGGTCGGCGTCGAGGTCGACGAACACCGCTCCGGGGACGTGCGCCTGCTCGAAGGCGTCGCGCTGGGGGCCGGCGCCGAGGCGCCACCGCACGTCGGCGAGCACCAGGTCGTCCCCGCGCTCGAGGGCGGCGGCGACCCAGTCGGCGCCGACGAGGGGACCGGGCAGCGCCGCGCCGGCCGGCGCGTCGAGGCCGAGGTACTCCGAGAACTCGTCAGCCCAGCAGGCCGGGTCGCCCCCCTGGTCGTGCGCCATCGCGCCATCGTCGCGCGCCCGGAAACCACTTCCCACCGCCGCCGTGCGGTCGTACGGTGCGGGCATGCGCCGGTGAGCACGCCTCCATCCCTGGGAACGCCGGTCGGTCCGGCCGGCCCGACATCGAGAGGAAGAGCGATGGCACAGCGCAAGCAGCGAGGATCCGGGCGCGTGACCCCGAAGGGCACGGTGAACCCCGGCACGCCCCCCCGGTCGACCCGGACGGACCTCCCGGAGACGCCCAGCGCCCCGCCTCCGCACGAGCTGCGGGGCGGGGCCGGCAAGGCGACGACGAAGGCCTTCCGTCCCATCACCCACAACCGCGGGAACCGCTGAACGCCGGTCAGCCCGCCAGGTCGTCCAACGGGCCTGGCGGGCCCATCCGGTTGAACCACTCGAACCCGTAGACGGCGGCGAACTCGTCCGCCGACAGCTGCATCGGCGAGGAGTGGTCGGGCAGCTGGCTGGCGTGGGCGGCGAACGCCGCGCGCTTCGCCGCGATGTGGGCACGCACGTCGAGGGTGAGGTCGATCTCGACGGTGGCGTGGCCGTAGCGGCCAGGGTGGCCGCGCCACATCGCCATCACGGCCTCCGTGGCGTGGTGCACGACGTGGGTCTCCACGAAGTGCAGGTGCTCGCGGTCGACGGTGACCTCGTAGCGGGTGGGCACGCCGGCCAGCTCGGCGGCGAGCACGGCGATGCGGTGGGCATGGACGTGGTCCGGGTGGCCGTAGATGCCCTCGGGCCCGTCCGACACCAGCGCGTCGACGCGCTCGGCTCGCAGGATCGCGGCGAGCCCGCCGGCGGCGGAGTCCACCGGCACGTGCACGAAGGCGTCGTGCTCGACGTCCGGACCGATGCCGGAGTCGACGTGGCCGAGGTGGTGGACCTCGTCGGCACCGAGGATCGCCGCCGCCTCGTCGAGCTCGGCGCGACGGGTGGCCCGCAGCGCGGCGTCCGGCGTGCCGCTCGCCGCGTCACCGGAGGTGGCGGCCACGACCACCACGCGGTGACCTGCGTCGGCGAGGGCGCGGATGGTGCCACCGCAGAAGATGGCCTCGTCGTCGGGGTGCGGGCACAGGACCGCGAACGTCGCCATGGACCGCGCTTCAGCCGCCGAGACCGGCAGTGACGTCCCCGACGTCGACCGACGACGTCGGTACGGGCGGGAAGTCGGCGAAGGTCGGTTGCCACTCCACCCGACCCTCCAGCCGTCCCTCGACACCGTCCTCCGCCACGGTGAGGTCGTCTCGCCAGCCGGCGCTGCCCTCGGTGGCGTCGCCGGCGATCGTGGCCTCTGCCCCCCTCGGGTAGGCCGGGCCGGCGAGGCCGACCCAGGGCCCGAGCACCTCGTCCAGCTCGGATGCCGCCTGCTCGGGCGTGGGCGCCTCGATGGGCGACCCGTCGCGCACGGCATCCAACAGGCGGCGGAGTGCGTCGTCGTAGCGCTCGTTGAACAGCGCGGTCGCGATGTCGAGGATCACCGGCTCACCGGCGGCCGGCACGCGCACCCACGCTGCCTCGCCGAGGACGTGGGCTGCGACCTCGGCTGCCCACGGGCTGCGGTACCAGCGATCGCTCCCGCGCACCCGCACCTCGGTCCGCCCGTCGACCGAGACCTCCTCGCCGGTCGACGTGAGCACCCCGTCGCCCGGCTCGGCGAAGCCGTTCACGCTGGCAGCGGCGAGGTAGGCGGTGAAGTCGTCTCCGCCGGCGGCGGCATCGGGCAGGATCGGCTCGACGTGCAGGTCGTAGGTCGCCTCGTCCTCGGAGATCGCGCCGACGACGGTGAGCACGTAGCCGGTCCCGGCCTGCTCGAAGCTCGTCTCCCAGCTGAACGCCGTCGCATCCGCGCCGGACGACGATCCTTCTCCCGAGGTCTCGCCGTCGTCGTCGCCGCAGGCGGCGAGCGAGACCAGCGCCACCAGGAGGAGGGGCCATCGTCGTCGCACCCGGCCACGCTGCCACGCCGCGCGGTTCGGACGGGGTGCAACCGGGTATCGGGGGTCGGTGTTCTTCTTCTTCTCGAACCGGCTCGGGTGCCTGGGCTCGCTCGGCCTCTCGCTGCTGCTGAGCGCCGTCCTCTTCGTCATCCTGCGGGCCCTGTAGCGACGCACCCGGTCGACGCGCCCCGAGCTCGTCGCTCGTGCGCCAACCTTCCCTGATGACCGACATCACCCCCGACGACAGGGACTGGACGTGGGTGCTCGAGCGGCCGTGCCCGGAGTGCGGGTTCGACGCCCGCACCGCCGACCCGGCGGGCGTCGGCGACCTCGTGCGGGCGAACGCCTCCGCCTGGCAGCGCGTCCTGGCACGCCCGGACGTGGCCGTGCGGTCCCGACCCGATCGCTGGTCGCCGCTCGAGTACGCGTGCCACGTGCGCGACGTGTTCCGGCTCTACCTCGAGCGCCTCGACCTGATGCTCACGCAGGACGGGCCGCACTACCCCAACTGGGACCAGGACGAGACGGCGGTGCGGGATCGCTACGGCGAGCAGCGGCCGGCGACGGTCGCCGTCGAGCTCACGCGTGCTGCCGCGGCGCTGGCCGACCGCTTCGACGAGGTCGAGGGCGACCAGTGGTCACGGACGGGCTTCCGCTCCGACGGCGCGGCGTTCACGGTCGAGTCGTTCGCCCGCTACTTCGTGCACGACCCGATCCACCACCTGTGGGACGTCACCGGCTGAGCGGCACCCGCCGAGCAGGGGGGGTGGGGCCGGACGGCCCTGCCAGGTCCCGTCCGGCCCCGGAAGCGTGCGGTCGTCAGTCCACACGACATCACCGGTGATCGTTCGACCCCGGACGTCAACCCTCCTTGTCAAACGCTCAGTCGACGAGTGCGACCTCTGTCTCGCCAGCGGTGGTCGGGGCGACGAACGGCGCACGTGCGGTGCGCGGCAGGAGGCGCCACGCCGCGACCGCGGCGACGAAGACCGTCACGGCGCCCACGCTGGCGGCCATGTTCAGGCCGTCGACGAAGGCCTGCTTGCCGGCACTGGCGAGCAGCTCGCCCTGGGTGCCGCCGACACCACCGGCGACGGCCAGCGCGCCGGCGAGGCCGCTCTCGGCAACCGCCCGCGCCTGCTCGGGGAGCTGGCCCAGGACGTCGGCGAGGCCGCTGGTGTACTGCGACGTCACGACCGAACCGAGCACCGCGACGCCGAGGGCACCGCCCAGCTCGCGGGTGGTGTCGTTCATGGCCGAGCCGACGCCGGCCCGACCGAGCGGCACCGACGACATGATCAGGGTGGTGAGCGGCGTCATCGTCACGGCCATGCCGAGGGCGAGCGGCACCAGACCGACGTAGATGACGAGCAGCGGCGAGTCGACCTGGATGGTGGAGAAGGCGAGCAGCCCCAGCGCCGTGCTGGCGAGGCCGAGGGGCACGACCCGGGCGGCGCCGTGGCGCGCGACCAGCACGGGCACCCGCGGCGCGACCGCCACCATGATGAAGGCGAAGGGCAGCTGGAACAGACCGGACTCGAGCGGCGTGTAGCCGAGCACCATCTGCAGGTACTGCGCCATGAGGAAGAACGTCCCGAACATGGCGAAGAACGTGAGCGTGATGCCGGCCGACGCCACGCTGAAGCGCCGGTCGCGGAACAGCGACAGGTCGAGCATCGGGAACCGGGCCCGCTTCTCGCGCCAGGCGAACGCGGCCAGGGCCACGCCGGCGAGGACGAACGTGCCGATGGTCTCGGCCGAGAGCCAGCCGTGGAGGGGCGCCTCGATGATGGCGTAGACGAGCGCCGCGAGGCCGACGATGGAGAGGAGGGCGCCGGGTACGTCGAGGGGCTGCTCGGCCGGGTCCTTCGACTTCGGCACGAGCACGGCGCCGGCGATGAGCGCGAGGACGATCACCGGCACGTTCACGAGGAACACCGAGCCCCAGAAGAAGTGCTCGAGGAGCCAGCCCGACGCGATGGGGCCGAGCGCAGCGCCACCACCGGAGATCCCGGCCCAGATGGCGATGGCCTTGGGGCGCTCGCGGGCGGGGAACACGTTCGTGAGGATGGACAGCGTCGACGGCATGACGAACGCCGCGGCGATGCCCATGATCCCGCGGGCGGCGATCACCGACGCCGCGCTGTCGGCGGTGGCGGCGTAGGCGGCACCGGCGAGGAACACGACGAGCCCCGCCTGGAGCGCTCCCTTGCGGCCGTAGCGGTCGCCGAGGGTGCCGGCCGTGAAGAGCAGGCCGGCGAACACCAGCGCGTAGGAGTCGACCATCCACTGCAGCTGGCTGGTGGAGGCGTCGAGCTCGGCGGCGAGCGTGGGCAGGGCCACGTTCAGGCTGGTGTTGCCGATGATCACGATCATCAGGCTGAGGCAGAGGACGCCGAGGATCAGCCAGCGGCGCGCGTGGACCTCGGGGGCGATGTCCGGCTCGGGGAGGGGGTGGGCGGGGGCGTCCACGGGCGGGCTCCGGGTGCGATCTCGAATCGGGTGGGGCGGGCGACGGCCGCTCGCACCGGATCCCGAGGGGAAAGGGTTCCGATACGGCGACGTTTCGCAACGGTATCGACACCAACCCCGGGCGATGGGGCCGAATTCCCACCGTTCGACACGTTCTCGGCTGCTCGTCGACACCGTCCGACGCACCCCGGGGATGACGGCGGTGCTCGCCACGGGGAACGGCGGCGGTCAGCGGCCGTAGATCCGCTCGACCACCGCGTCGACGTCCTCGGTCGGGAAGGGATCCGGCGTGTCGGCGAACCACAGCAGGCCGACGGCCTCGTCGTCGCGGATGCACACCACGTCGAGGTGCACGACCCGCAGGCCCTCGATGGTGCCCCCGGTGAAGCGGACCCGGTGGCCCTGCTCGGTGACGTCGACGTCGACCTGGAGCAGCTCGGCCTCGAGGCCGGGGTCGGCGAGGTCGGCGGCGACGGACCGGCCGAGGCACTCGGCGAAGCGCCAGCTGTCGAGCACCTCGACGGCGCGGCGGGCGGCATCGTCGCTGGCGCACAGGACGGCGAACCCGTGCAGCAGCCGGCCGGGCGGTCGCAGGTAGTGCGGGGTGGCGGCGGACTCGACGATCTCGTCGTCGTCGGGGAACTCCTCGCCGACGCAGTCGATGAGCTCGCCCGGGCTCAGGTCGGGGTCGTCACGGCTCGACCCGAACCCCTCGTCGATGGCCAGCCAGCCGGCGCCGGGCAGGTCCTCCTCCCGGGGGAGCACGTCGAGGGCGCGGCGGGTGGACACGGCCCGACCGTAGGTCAGCTGCGCAGGACGCCGTCGACGATCTCGATCGTGCGGTCGGCGTGGTGGGTCATGCGGGTGTCGTGGGTGACGAAGATCCCGCCGACGCCGCGGTCGATGACCTCGCGCCGGATGAGCTCCATGACCTGCTCGCCGAGCTTCGTGTCGAGCGCGGAGGTGGGCTCGTCGAAGAGCACGAGGCTCGGTTCGTTCATGAGGGCCCGGCCGATGGCCACCCGCTGGCGCTCGCCACCCGAGAGCTCGCCGGGCTGGTTGCGGGTGCGGTGCGAGAGGCCGAGCTCCTCGAGCAGCTGGTCGGCGCGCTGCTTGGCGTCCTTGTCGAGGCGCCCGTTCATCTCGGCGACGACGAGCAGGTTCTCGCGGGCGGTGAGGAACGGCACCAGGTTCACGGCCTGGAACACGAAGCCGATCTCGCTGCCCCGGAACGCGGTGCGCTGCTTCTCGGACAGCCCGGTGAGGTCGGTGCCGCCCACCTCGACCTCGCCCTCGGTGGCGGCGAGCAGCGCGCCGGCGATCGAAAGCAGGGTGGTCTTGCCCGAGCCGGACGGGCCGACCAGCGCGACGAGCTCGCCCGCCGCCACCTCGAGGGTGGCGTGGTCGAGGGCGACGACCTCCTCGTCGCCGGACCGGTAGGTCTTGCGCACGTTCGCGAGCTTCACGGCGGGGGCGGGCACGGGGGCTCCTGGGATCGGGGTTCAGGCGCCGGCGCCGATGGCCGACGCCGGGTCGACGACGCTGCGCGGCGTCCTCGTCCTGCCGGGCGGCGTGCTGCCACCGCACTTCGTGCGCCTCGCGTTCCTCCCCCTCGACATCACCGGCACCGCCGGCACCACGCTGGCGGTCGTGCGCACCGACGTCCCCGACCTCGTCATGGCCGTGGACGACGCCCTCGAGCGGGGTGAGGTCACCGACGAG
>DASUEE010000369.1:0-14629 GCA_036275235.1 Acidimicrobiales bacterium
TTCTCGACACTCGGCGGCCCATAGATCCAACGCTGTCTCGGCACAGGAGCCCTTTCGCGCCCACCCAGGCGCGTTCCTGCACCATCAGAACAGTTTCTTCACCGACCGACCCGTCCGCCATGTGCGGAAGGCGGGTCTAGGGTCTGCCCCCATGGGGACGGGAGGGCACGAGCCCGGTCGAGGGCTCAGCCGGCGTCGGTTCCTGGGCGGTCTCGGCGGCGCCGGCATCGCCACCGGGGCCGGGCTGTGGGACCCGGTCCGTGCGGCCGCATCCGTGCGCGCCGCGATGGCGACCGTCGTCGACGCCACCGGCACCACGCTCGAGCTGTCGATCCAGCGACCGTCCGGCGCCGGGTACGTGAAGCTGGTCGAGGGTCCCGCCTACGCGCTCGTCGTCCGCGAGGAGCTGGCGGCGGCGCAGCCCGGCCGGGAGGGCCGCCGGACCTCGCTGGCCTCCATCGTCCACCTCACCGACGTCCACGTCGTCGACGCGCAGAGCCCGGCACGGGTCGAGTTCACGGATCGCCTCCCCGGTCCCTTCGCCAGCGCCTTCCGAGCGCAGGAGTCGCTGTGCACCCAGGTCGCAGCGGCGATGGTCGAGCGGGTGAACGCGGTCGCCCGCGGGCCGGTCACGGGCCGCCCCTTCGACGTCGCCGTGTCCACCGGCGACAACATCGACAACCAGCAGCACAACGAGCTCGAGTGGTTCCTGGCCCTGCTCGACGGCGGGTCGCTCACGCCCAACAGCGGGGCCCCCGACCGGTACGAGGGCGTGCAGGATGCCGACGTCGGCATCGGGTACTACCGGAACTACTGGCACCCCGACGCGCCGCCCGGGGCGAACCCGCCCGACGGCTACAAGGCGGACCACGGGTTCCCGGAGCTCCCCGGCCTGCTCGACGCCGCCATCGCCGAGTTCGCATCGCCGGGGCTCGACGTGCCCTGGTACTCCACCTACGGGAACCACGACGGCTTGGTCCAGGGCAACGTGCCCGGCGAGCTCCCGGGCGGCGTCCTGCCCTTCGACGCCATCCTCACGGGGCCGGTGAAGGTCACCGCGGTGGGCACCTCGCTCCAGCCGGCCGACCTGTACGACGCCGTGCAGTCGCTCCCCTCGCTGGTCGCCGACCCGGCCGGCGCCGGGGCGGTGGCCCGGGTCGTCACACCTGACGTCGCCCGGCGGGCCGTCACCCTCGAGGCGTGGATCCGGGCGCATCTCGACAGCCCGGCCGCACCCGGTCCGGTCGGCCACGGGTACGCCGAGGACATGATCGAGTCCCGCCGCCTCTACTACACGTTCCCGATCAGCGAGCAGGTGCTGGGCATCAGCCTCGACACCGTGAACCACGGTGGCTACGCCGACGGCTCGCTCGGCGATGCCCACCTGGCGTGGCTGGAGCAGCAGCTGGCCGGGGCCGGCGAGCAGCTCGTGGTGCTGTCCAGCCACCACAACCTGTACACGCTCGAGAACCCGCTGCCGGATCTGTTCGACCCCGCCGACCCCCGCCGCGGCTTCGCCGTCCTGCGAGAGCTGCTGTCCCGGTTCCCGAACGTGATCGCCTGGGTCAACGGCCACAGCCACGTGAACCGGGTGACGCCGGTCCCCGATCCGAGCGGGCGCACCGGGGGGTTCTGGGAGATCTCCACCGCGGCCCACATCGACTGGCCCGAGCAGGCCCGGCTGATCGAGGTGGTCGACAACCGCGACGGCACGCTGTCCATCTTCGGAACGCTCGTCGAGCACGCCGGGCCGGCGACCGTCGACATCCCCGATCCCTCCAGCGCCACGCCCATGCAGCTCGCGTCGCTGAGCCGGGAGCTGGCGGCCAACGACCCGCAGGTCGATCCCGGCGCGCTGGGCGAGCCCATCGACCGGAACGTCGAGCTGCTCGTCGCGTCACCGTTCGCACGTCCTGTGCCGCCCCCGGCCGGGCCGCCGCCGCCCGCACCGCCGGTCGCGGCGCCGGCCCCGGGCGAGCTGCCCGCGACGGGCGGTCCTGCGACCGGTGCGCTCGGGGTGGCGCTGGGAGCGGCGGGGGCGGCGGCGCTGGCGCTGCGGCGACGGGCCGAGGGGTCGACGGAGCCGGTCGGCGATCAGCCGGGCTCGTAGGTCCAGTCGGGGCGCTTCCGCCAGAACGACTCGTCGTAGGTCGCCACGCCGTCCCGCAGGTCGAGCAGCTTCGGGAGCGGCAGCGCTCGAGGTCGCGGGCACCGTCCCGCCTCCACGTGCTCGACGAACTCGTCGGCGAACGTCCGGATCACGCTCGTGACCAGGATCTGCTCCTCGACGGCGAGGTGGCAGCGGTTCCCGTCGGTGACGCGCTGGAGCCAGTGGGCGATGCCCTGCATGTCGTCCTCGGTGCCGCCGCCGGTCTCCAGGCGCTCGAGGTGCTCGGTGATCTCCCCCGAACCGAGCTTGCAGGGCGGGCACTGCCCGCAGGACTCGACGGACAGGAACCGCGAGTACACGTACGTCGCGTTCACCATGCACGAGGTGTCGTCGTGCACGACGAACCCCGCCGAGCCCATGCCGCTGCCGATCGCCTGGAGGCCCTCGTAGCTCACGGGCACGTCGAGGTCGGTGATGACGGCGTTGGCGACACCGGAGAACACGGCCTTGACGTGCCGGCCGGACGGCAGCCCGCTGCCCACGGCGTCGATCACCTCGCGCAGCGACGAGCCCATCTCGACCTCGCCCACGTCGGGGGCGATGACGTCGCCCACCACCGTGGTGACGATCGTCCCCGGGCTCTCCGGCGTGCCCATCGACCGGAACCAGTCGGCGCCCCTCGCCAGGATGTGGGGCACGTTCGACAGCGTCTCCACGTTGTTGACCAGCGTGGGGTTCGAGCCGGCGCCACCACCCGGCGCGCCGCTCTCCCACCCGGTCTGGACGGCGCCGGCGAACAGACCGTGCTCGTAGGGCGGGAGCAGCCGGGGCAGCGGCGGCCGGCCCTCGATGACCTCGAGCATCGCCTTCTCCTCGCCGAAGAGGTACTCGTCCGGCCCGGTCACGACGTTGACCGCGCAGTCCCGGCAGATGCCCGCCGCCTGCACCTCCTCGATCGCCCGGGTCAGCCGCTCCACCTCCTCGGTGAAGCTCGCCTTCAGGCAGACGTACACCTCGTCGGCTCCGACGGCGAACGCGGCGATGACGAGCCCCTCGACCAGCTGGTACGGGTTCGCCCGGATGAGCGCCCGGTCCTTGAACGTGCCCGGCTCGCCTTCGGCGCCGTTCACCACGAGGTAGCGGCGAGCGCCCTCCTGGGCGGCGATGCCCTGCCACTTGCGCCCGGTCGGGAACCCCGCCCCACCCCGGCCACGCAGCCCGGACCGGGTGATCTCCTCGATCGTCGCCGCCGGGCCGATGTCCTGGGCCCGGGCGACCCCGGCCCCTCCCACCTCGCTCGCCAGGTACTCGTCGACGGAGCGGACCGGTTCGGACGGGAGCAGGAAGGGCGCCATGCCCTCGACCATGGCCCACCGAACGAGCCGTGTCGACCCGAGGTGTCAGAGGGGTCAGGCGATCCTGTGCTCGTGCAGCTGCACGGGATCACCCTCCGCTACGTGCTCACCGACGTCCTCGTCCGGTCTGGTGGGCCGCTCACCGTCCCGGAGCTCGTGCGCGCCGTCGAGCGCGATGGCTTCTCCGTCCACGGGCGGCCCAGCAAGGCCGTGTCCGACGCGCTGCGCTGGGAGATCGGGCGGGGGCGCGTGCGCCGGGTGGCTCGGGGCGTCTACGCCGCCGGCCACATGCCGAAGCAGACCCGCAGTCGCATCCGCCGGCGCGTCGCCGACCTCCGGCTCGATGCGTCGGCGGGCTGCTGACCGTTCCGGGCTCGGGTCACCTCGCCGCCGACGGGGCGCACCGGGCGCACCGGGATCTTCAGGTCCCACGTCGGAGCGACAATCCCGGCCGCGGCTCCGCCACCGATTCGGTCCCGATTCGGTCACCGAATCGTCGACGAATCGTCGGCATGCCGTTGTCGCTCCGAGGTGGGACCCGAACACCATCGACAGCGGTTCCCCCGCCCCGACCCTCCCCGGCCCTCCGAGCGGTGCGTCGCCGCCGAGGTGCGGCCCGTAGGGTTCCGTGCCGTGAGCACACGGCCCTTCAAGATCCTCGGACTGCAGCAGATCGCCATCGGCGGACTCGACCTCGACGCCCTGCGGACGCTGTGGGTGGACACCTTCGGCGTGCCCAAGGTCGGCGACTTCACCAGCGAGTCCGAGAACGTCTCCGAGGACATCCTCCGGCTCGGCGACGGCCCCCACGCCGTCGAGATCGACATCATGCAGCCCCTCGATCCCGAGCGCTCCCCGAAGGTGCACGACCCCAAGCTCAACCACCTGGGCCTGTGGGTCGACGACATCCACGCCGCGGTGGACTGGCTCACCGAGCAGGGCATGCGCTTCACCCCGGGCGGCATCCGCAAGGGCGCCGCCGGCCACGACGTCGTGTTCGTCCACCCGAAGGGCAACGACGAGTTCCCCCTGTCCGGCGAGGGCGTGCTCATCGAGCTCGTCCAGGCGCCGGACGACGTCATCGCCGCCCTCGGCTGAGGAGCTCAGGCCACCTCGACGTCGGTGGCGGCGAAGTCCCGGCGACGAGGTCGTCGGCGCGGTGGACGTCGTGGGAGCCGCTGCTCCGAGGACCCGCTCAGCGGGATCGAGCTCGAACGCTGTTGCGTTGCGTGTCGGAGGGGGGACTTGAACCCCCACGCCCTTGCGGGCACTAGCCCCTCAAGCTAGCGCGTCTGCCAATTCCGCCACTCCGACGTGGCGCCCGGCGAGGCCGGGCGGGAGCGGACACCATACCAACCCGGCTCGGGCCGGCCACATCGACAGGAGGTCAGGCGGGAGCCACCGCCGACAGGTCGATGCTCCCGTCGGCGTGCACCACCATGCCCTTCGCCCGCCCGGTCACGGCGACGATGGTGCGGAGCTGTGCGAGCGGGACCACGGGCACGTCGGCGAGGACGGCGGCCTCGATCTCCTGCCAGCGGGCGATCCGGACGGCCCGGTCCGGCTCGGAGACGGCGGCGGCGATCGCGAGGTCGACCAGCGGGTTGGCGTAGCGGGTGGTGTTGTCCGGCGAGTCGGACGCCCACGGCAGCAGGTGCGTGGCCGGCATCCGAGAGGTGCCGAGGGCGCTGTGGAGGTACAGCGGCGCCTGGCCGGCCGCGACCTGGGCGGCGTAGGTCCCCTCGTCGAGGGCCTGGGCGGTGACGTCCAGCCCGATCTCGCCGAGCTGCTGGACGACGAGGGTTGCGATGGCCTCGTGGGTCGACGTCTCGTCGGTGAGCAGCCGCAGCGGCGGGGGCGGCGTGCCCTCGGGGAACGCCTCGGCGACCAGCTGCCGGGCCCGCTCGACGTCGGCGCCGCACGGCCCCCGGCACGACTCGCTGGCGCCCGCGACCCCGGCCGGGATGAGCCCGTGCGCCGGGCGCGCCGTGGACCCGAACACGGCGGCGGTCACCGCCGCCCGGTCGATGGCGAGGCCGACGGCGTGGCGGAGCGCCGGCCTCGTCAGCGGCTCGACGCTGGGGTTCACGCCCAGCAGGACCGTGGCGTGGAACGGCGCCCATGCGAGCGATGCCTCGTCGAGGGTGCCGAGGTGGTCGAGCGGCACGGGTGCCCAGTCGAGCTCACCGGCTGCGAAGGCATCGTGGGCGGCGGCGTCGTCGGGGAAGAGCCGGGCCTCGACCGCGGCGGGACCCGCGCCGGCCCGTCGCTCCAGCGCGAGGCGCTGTGGCGCGGTCGCCACGCGGTAGGGCCCGCTGGGGTTCAGCGGAGCGTCCGGACCGGCCGGCGGGAGGTACCGGTCGACGATGCCGTACAGCGGGGAGGAGAGCACCTCCGGGAGCAGCGCGGAGGGTGCCCGGAGGGTGAGCTCGACGGTGCGGGGGTCGACCGCGGCGACGCCCTGCACGTCCTCGAGCTGGATGGCGGCCAAGGAGCTGCCGCCCTGGGCCCGGATGCGCTCGATGGTGAACACGACGTCGTCGGCCTCCACCGGTGAGCCGTCGGCGAACGTCACGCCCTCCCGGAGGGTGAAGCGCCACGTCGTGAGGTCCTCGCCGGGGACGAAGTCGGCCAGAGCGGGCTGCGGGGCGCCGACCGCGTCGAGCACCGTCAACCCGTCGTGGAGCAGGTCGGCGAGCGCCATCGCCGACACGCTCGCCGGCGACGCCGACGCCGGGTCGAGGCTCGTCACGCCGGCGAAGCCGAGGCGGAGCGCGCCGGGCGCAGCGGCGCCGCCGTCGGTCGGGGTGGGGCCGTCGGTGCCGCCATCAGCGGGCGCCTGCGTGGTGGGCGCGTCGTCCGAGCGCTCGGAGTCGGCGCCACCACCGGAGGAGCAGGCGGCCAGGACCGCGAGCGTGGCGAGCCCCAGCGCGCCGAGCCGTCGACGCCGCTCCCCCGCCACCGGTGCCTCAGTCGAGGATGAGCGCCAGCCCGATGGTCGTGAACACGAACCCGACGGCGACCACGATGGTGATCCGGTCGAGGTTCTTCTCCATGACCGTCGACCCGCCGGCGGCTGCGCCGACGCCGCCACCGAACATGTCGGAGAGGCCACCGCCCTTGCCCGAGTGCAGGAGCACGAGCCCGATGAGGGCGAGGGCCTGGGAGATGTGGATGGTCGTGACGATGATCTTCAGCATCGGTCCGGAGGTGTCGTCGGATGCGGGCCGGTCGAGGCTACCAGCGGGCCGGGCGGGCCCACGACCTCCCGGTCAGCCCTCGATGCGCGCCATCCGGTGGAGGCCGCCGAGCGGCCCGGAGCCGAGGCGGGCGACATCGGGGACCTCGGCCCGCTCCGGGTCGACCATCAGGGCGACGGTGCGCTGGGCGACCGGCAGCCACGACGCCGTGGTGGTGACCAGCTGGGACAGCTGCTGGGCGATCGTGCGCCGCTCCTCGAGCCGGGGCGTGGCCATGAGCGCACCGACCAGGTCCTGGGTGGCGGGCTCGCACCAGCCGAGCGGGCCGAGCCCCCCGAGGTCGCAGCGGTGCAGGGCGGCGAGGCGACCGGCCGTCCCCATCGGCGCCGCGAACACGCCGATGCCCGTGCTCCCGGTCCGGTCGCCCTGCCACCACGTGAAGGCGTCGGTGGGCTGCAGGACGACGCCGAACCCGGCGGGCTCCAGGGCGTCGCGCACGGCCTCGGCCACCGCCTCCGCTCCGTCGAGCATCGGGTCGTAGGACACGGGGACGAGCAGCGGCAGGCCGGGGCGCCCCCGCCCGCCGCCGGGGTCGCGGATCCAGCCGTCGGCCTCGAGGAGCGCGGCGGCGTCGGCCGCCGACGCCACCTCCTCCTCGGCGCGGTCGCCGCAGGGACGCTCACCGTGGAGCAGCCCCGGACAGGTGAGCAGGTCGGCCTCGTCGCCGGCCCCGAGCAGCTCGACGAGCGGGCGGCGGTCCACTGCCTCCTCCACGGCGCGCCGCACTGCGAGCGACCCGAGCGGCGGCGAACGCCGGTCGAGGAAGAGGCCGACGACGTCGGTGGTCCGTCGCTCGACCACGCCGAAGCGGTCCGACTCCACCGGCTCCCCGCCGGGGGGCACCACCAGGTCGACCCCGCCGGGCACCCCGGCGTCGAGGTCGTCCGCGGCCTCCAGCGGCAGCTGCTCGAGGCGGACCTGGTCGACCGCCGCCTGGCGTCCGGCGGCCCAGTGCTCCTGGCGCGCCTCCAGCACGATGGCACGGTCCTCGACCGAGCCCACGGCGAAGGGCCCCGCCCCGAAGTCCAGCTCGTCCTCGAAGCGCCCGGTGAGGTCGAGCTCGCCGCCGAGCGCGTCGGCCTCGAGCAGGTAGCCGTCGTGGCCGCCGAAGAGCTCCGGCCAGTCGGCGAACGCCTGCGAGAGCGTGACCCGAGCCACCAGCGGGTCGCGGTCGTCCACCGCGGTGATCAGCTCGTAGCCGCCGGTGAGCGCGCCGGGCGTCGCCTGGCGGGCCATCCAGGTCCCCGTGACGTCGCTGCTCGTGATGGGCCGGCCGTCGTGCCAGCGGGCGTCGGGGTCCAGCACGTAGGTGATGGTCTGCTGCCCGGTGGCGTCGTCGACCCGCACCTCGGGCATGCCGGCGAGCACCGGGGACGCCACGTAGGCGCCGTCGACGTCCACCTCCACGAGCTTCGGGAGCACGTGCTCCCAGACGAGCCACCGGGCAGCCGGATCGGCGCAGGTGAGCGGGTTCAGGCACGTGGGCCAGTCGAAGGTCGCGACGCGCAGGAGCGCCGTGGCCGCCGGCAGGGTCGGTTGCGCCGGGGCGGCCTCGTCGTCGTCGCCGACCAGCCCGCACCCCGGGAGCAGCAGCGCGAGCGCAGCCCAGGCAGCCAGGGTCCCGCGGCGGGTGGCCACGCTCAGATGACGCTCTGGACCTCGGCGTAGTGGCACGCCGACAGGTGCCCCTGGCCGCGGTCGATGAGCGCCGGTACCTCGTTCGCGCACTTCTCCGTGGCCTTCCAGCAGCGCGTGCGGAACCGGCACCCCGACGGCGGCGCCGCCGGGTTGGGCGGGTCGCCCTCGAGCACGATGCGCGTGCGCTGTCGCTGCTTGCGCGGGTCGGGCACGGGCACCGCCGAGAGCAGCGCCTGCGTGTACGGGTGGCTGGGGCGCTCGTAGAGATCGTCGGCGGTGCCCATCTCGACGATGTGACCGAGGTACATCACGGCCACCTGGTCGGAGATGTGGCGCACCACCGACAGGTCGTGGGCGATGAACAGGAACGCCATGTCGAACTGCTCCTGGATGTCCTCCAGGAGGTTCACGATCCCGGCCTGGATCGACACGTCGAGGGCCGAGACGGGCTCGTCGAGGACCAGCAGGTCGGGGTCGAGGGCGATGGCTCGCGCGATGCCGATGCGCTGGCGCTGGCCGCCCGAGAACTCGTGCGGGAAGCGGTTGACGTGCTCCGGCTTCAGGCCGACGAGCTCCATCAGGTCCTTCACCCGCTCGGCGCCGCCGTCGTCGTAGCGACCGTGGATGCGCAGCGGCTCGCTGATGATCCCCTGCACCGTCATGCGCGGGTTGAGCGACGCGTACGGGTCCTGGAACACGATCTGCATGCGCCGCCGCAGCGCTCGCAGCTCGCCGGCCTTCGCGGCGTGCACGTCGACGCCGTCGAAGGTCACGGTGCCCTCGGTGGCGTCGGCGAGGCGCATCACGACGCGCCCGGTGGTGGACTTCCCGCAGCCCGACTCGCCGACGAGGCCGAGCGTCTCGCCGCGGCGGACCTCGAAGCTGACGCCGGACACGGCCTGCACCGCTCCCGTCTGGCGGCGGAAGAGGCCCGAGCGGATCGGGTAGTGCTTCACGAGGTCGTCGACGCGCAGCAGGGCGTCCTTCGCCGGCTCCGGCGTCTCCATCAGGAAGTCGTCGGTCGCGATGTCGGTCATCGGTCGTCGCCGCCCTCGAGCTCGGCGCGGATCTCCTCGGCGAAGTGGCAGGCGGCGACGTGGGCCGCGTCGCCGTCGATGGGACGCAGCTCGGGCCGCTCCTCGTTGCACCGTCCCGGCACCCGGGCGTGGGGGCACCGGGGGTGGAAGGCGCAACCGGGGGGCACGGCCACGAGCGACGGGGGCTGGCCGATGATGCGGTCGAGCCGGTCGCTCGAGCGGGCATCGATGCGCGGGAGCGACCGCAGCAGCCCCTGGGAGTAGGGGTGCCGGGGTTCGTAGAAGATGGATTCGACGTCGGACTGCTCGGCCTGGCGGCCGGCGTACATCACCAGCACGCGGTCGGCGACGCCGGCGACCACGCCGAGGTCGTGGGTGATCAGCATGATCGAGGACTCGGTGCGGTCCTGGATGCGCTCGAGCACCTCGAGGACCTGGGCCTGGATCGTCACGTCGAGGGCCGTGGTGGGCTCGTCGGCGATGAGCACGTCGGGCTCGTTGGCGATCGACATGGCGATCATCGCCCGCTGGCGCATGCCGCCGGAGTACTCGTGCGGGTACTGGTCCACCCGCTGCGACGGGTTCGGGATGCCGACCACGTCGAGCAGGCCGACGACGCGCTCGCGCAGCTCGGCCTTGGGGACGTCCTCGTGGACGGTGATCGCCTCGGCGATCTGGTCGCCGACCTTCTGGACCGGGTTGAGCGAGGCGAGCGCGTCCTGGAACACCATGGCGATGCGCCGGCCCCGGATGGGCTGCATCTTGCGCTCGGACAGGCCCAGGATCTGCTCGCCGCGGAAGCGGACCTCGCCGCTGACCTTGGCCGACTTCGGCAGCAGGCCGAGGATGGCGAGCGAGGTCACGCTCTTGCCGGACCCGGACTCCCCCACGATGCCGAGCGTCTCGTTGGCGTCGAGCACGAAGCTCACGCCATCGACCGCGGTGACGAGGCCGTCCTCGGTGGGGAACTGCACCCGCAGGTCGCGCACGTCGAGCACCGGTGCCCCCGGCTCGGGGTGGTCGCTGCGGTCCTCGACCTCGAGCACCGTGACGTCGTCGGATGTGGCCACGTCAGTCACGCCCCGACTGGGGGTCGAGGGCGTCGCGCAGGCCGTCGCCCACGAAGTTGATGCAGAGCACGGTGAGCAGGATGAACAGGCCCGGGAAGTAGAGGAGGTGGGTGTCGAACTGCACGTTGCCCTTGGCGTCGAAGAGGAGGTTGCCCCAGGACGTCTCGGGCTTCTGCACGCCGAAGCCGAGGAAGCTGAGCGTGGACTCGGCGACGATGGCGAAGGCGACGGCCAGCGTGGCGTTCACGACGATGGGGCCGATGCAGTTCGGGAGGATGTGACGGGTGATGATCCGGAAGTTCGAGGCGCCGGCGGCCCGTGCGGCGTCGACGAACTCCTTCTCCTTCACGGCCAGCACCTGGCCGCGGACGACGCGGCTGATCTGCATCCAGCCGAGGCCGGCCAGCACGAAGATGATGATCGTGTCCGAGGTGCCGAACTTGCGCAGGGCGATGGCCAGCACGGCGATGCCCGGCACGATGAGGAACAGGTCGGTGACCCGCATGAGGAGCAGGTCGATCCATCGACCGAAGAACCCCGCGAGCGACCCCATGATCGTGCCGATCACGGTGGAGATGAGGGCGACGCCCACGCCGATCTTCAGCGAGATCTGCCCGGCGTAGATCACCTGGGCGAAGAAGTCGCGGCCCAGCTGGTCGGTGCCGAACCAGTTCTCCCCGCCGGGCGAGGTCGTGCCCTTCAGCACGTCCTGCGCCCGCGGGTCGAGCGGCACCCACCAGTCGGCGGTGAAGACGGCGGCGTAGAGGACGACGAGGGTGAAGAGCCCGAACACGGCGAGCTTGTGGCGGAAGAAGCGGCGGCGGAACAGCTGCCACTGGGTGCGCACCGGCGGCTCGTAGCCCTCGGTCATGCCCGGCAGGACGGAGGTCACCTCGATCTCGTGGTCGACCTCGGCGCCGGCGGTGGCCGCGGACCCGCCCATGGTGGTGGTGCGGAGGGTCTCCTCGCCGCGGTTGTGCGGGTCGACGACGCTCATGCCACCCGGATCCTGGGGTCGAGGATGCCGTAGAGGACGTCGGCGAGGAGGTTGAAGGCGATGACGAAGAACGCCACGACCACCATCCACGCCTCGAGCACGGCGACGTCGCCCTGCAGCAGGGCGAGGATGAACATGCGGCCCATGCCGGGCACGGAGAAGATCGTCTCGGTGATGATCAGGCCACCGAAGAGCAGCCCGATGTCGACGGCCATCACGGTGACGAGCGGGATGAGCGCGTTGCGCACCCCGTGCTTGAAGATCACCTTGCGGCGGGGTACGCCCTTGGCGCGCGCCGTGCGGATGTAATCGGCGCTCATCACGTCGAGCATGGCGGCGCGCTGGAAGCGGCTCCACGAGCCGACGATCTGCACGCTCAGGGTCATCACCGGCAGGACCAGGTGCCGCAGGTAGTCCATGTCGTAGCCGCTCTGGCGGGGCGAGTGCAGCCCGACGAAGTCGACCGGTGGGCCGTCGAGGCCGAACCAGTCCTGGGTCTTGAAGACGAACACGTTGATCGCGATCAAGCCGAACCAGAACGGTGGCATGGCGATCGCGAGGTAGCTGAGACCGGTGAACAGGTAGTCCGGTATCGAGTACTGCTTGACGGCTGAGTACACGCCGATGGCGATGGCGATCGTGGCCGAGACCAGGATCCCCCAGAAGATCAGCTGCAGCGTGTTCCAGAACGCCCGCTGCGTCATGTCGGTGACGTCCTCGCGGGTGCGGGCGCTCTCGCCCCAGTCGCCCTGGACGAACTCGCCCAGCCACTTGCCGTACTGCACGTGCACGGGTTCGTCGAGGCCGAGCCGCTCGATCTCGTTCTGGATGACCTGCGGGTCGCGCACGTTGCGCAGGCGGGCCGTCGGGTCGAACGTCTCGCGCACGAAGGCGAAGAGCAGGAACGACGCGATGATCACCACCGGGATCGAGATCAGGATGCGGCGGATGACGTAGGCGAGCATGGGGTCCGCGAGTTCGTCGGTCTACAGGGCCGGAGACGACCGTGGGGGTCCGGCACGTGCCGAACCCCCACGGTGACGTCAGGAGGTGGCGGGCGTCAGCTCGCCAGGCCCCACAGGTGCATCTTGTGGAACGGGCCGAGGAGGGCGTTGTCCTCCACCGGGCCCTGGATGTCGTCGCTCCACAGCATGATGTTGGGAAGCGGGTCGAGCGGGATCGACACCGCGTTCTCCGCCAGGATGCCGTCAGCCTCGATGCCGGCCTCGCGGCGCTCGTCGTCGTCGAGGCTGTTCTGGAGCGTGTCCAGCAGCGGATCGACCTCAGGGATGTTCACCCGGTACCAGTTGAGGCCGGAGAACTGGTTCGCCTCGGAGGGGATGTTCTCCGAGTGGAACAGGTTCGGCGCCAGCGGGTCGAGCGTCGTGGCGACCTGGGCGAACAGGCCCATCTGGAAGTCGCCGTTCGGCAGCGTCTCGCCGAAGAAGGTGCCGGCCTCCTGGTTGTTGATGGTGATGTTGAAGCCGGCCTCGCGGGCCTGCTCCTGGACCACCTGCTGGGTGAGCTCGCGGCGGGCGTTGCCGGCCGTGGTGATGAACTCGATGTCGGCGGCCTGGCCGTCCTTCTCCCAGATGCCGGAGCCGTTCTTGGTCCAGCCGTCGCCCGTCATCAGCTCGTCGACCTTCTCGAGGTCGAGCGTGTAGCCGGCGAAGGACTCCGTGTCGTTGAACTGCGACAGGATCGGCGGGCTCAGGCTCTGCGAGGCCTCGGTGATGCCGATGCCGCCGAAGAGGGCCTCGACCACGGCGTCGCGGTCGAGGCTGTACGCCAGCGCCTGGCGCACGGCCTTGGAGTCGAGCGGGAACTTCGAGTTGTTCAACCACAGGGCCTCGAGGTTGCCGGTGTTGGCCGAGTAGGAGCTGGAGCCCTCGATGCCGGCCTCGATGGCGTCGATCACGTCGAGCTGGGGCTGCGGGTAGATCATCGAGACCTCGCCCGCCTGGTACGCCTGGAACTCGGCGGCGGTGTCGGTCACGAAGCGGAAGGTCACGCTGTCGAGCTTGGGCACGTCGCCCCAGTAGTTCTCGTTCGGCACGAGCACGACCTCGACGCCCTTGTCCCAGGACTCGATCATCCACGGGCCGCCGGAGAAGTCGTAGCCGTTCGCCATGGTGGCGTTGCGGTCCTGACCTTCGAGGAGGTGCGCCGGGTAGATGCCGAAGCCGCCGCCGAAGAGGCCTTCCCAGCCGGCGTAGGGCTCGCTGAAGGTGACCACGGCGACCTTCGGGTCGCTGTCGTCCACCGACTCGATGTTGGCGTAGCCGGTGGTGTCGTAGATGTCCTCACCGGTGGTGATCTGCTCCCACGTGTACTTGAAGTCCGTGGAGGTGATCGGCTCGCCGTCGCTCCAGACCGCGTCCTCGGCGATCTGGTAGGTGACCACCTGCTTGGGGTCGGTCTCGAGCTCGGGCTCACCCTCGAGCAGGATGCTCGGCTCGTAGGTGTACTCCTCACCCTCGAGCACGGGGTCGAAGGCTCGCGGCATGGTGGTGTTGCCCATCATCCAGAAGCCCCAGCTGGAGCCGGCGCAGCTGGAGATCCAGTCCACGCAGTCGGGCTCCTGCTCGGCGCCGATGACCAAGTCGCCGCCCTCGGCCACCTCGCCCTCGCCTTCGCCGCCGCCCTCGGCTTCGGTGGTCTCGGTGGTCTCGTCTTCACCGGCGCTGTCGTCGTCATCGCCGCACGCGGCGGCGATCATCGACAGGCCGAGCAGCAGCGCGAGCACGCGCAGCCATCGGGACTTCGTCACAGGGGATTCCTCCTGGTTGGTTGGCAGGGAGCTGGGGGCGTGCACCCAGGTCACACCCCCAGTGGCCCACGTACCGTACGGCACTCAACCCGACGCGTGCGTGAACGGCCGGCGACCGTAGCGCGTCTGTGACATGCGGCCAAGGGCCCAGTTGGACGATCTGCGGTCCTCGATCGGGCGTGCTCGCGGTTCCGGCTTGTCAGATCGACCAGGCGGTGCGCATTTCGCCCGGTTACCGGTGGGTCAGGTGGCCGCTTCGCTCAACCGGTACTGGACGATGCGCCCGAAATCGTCGGCGTCGAGGCTCGCACCGCCGACGAGGGCGCCGTCGATGTCGGGCTGGCCCATCAGCTCCGCCGCGTTCGCCGGCTTCACGGAACCGCCGTACTGGA
>DASUEE010000370.1:0-3975 GCA_036275235.1 Acidimicrobiales bacterium
CCGACACCTCGTCACCGACCTGGTTCGACCAGGTCCGCACGCTGGCCGAGCGCCACGGGTTCGCGCTGGACCGCAAGGCGCACAAGGCCGACCCCGACGCCTTCCACGGCACCATGCGCGAGGCCTCGAACATCGTGCGGGTGACGCTGACCGGCTCGGGGCAGAGCCCGAGCCTCGACCAGATCTGCGCCGTGCTCGGCGCCGACGAGGTGAGGCGACGGGTGGGCGCTCCCTCGCGCTGACGCCCGCTACAGCGAGTCGGCCCCGAGGCTCACGACGATGCGGGCGCGCCCCACGACGGTGAGCAGGTCCTGCGCCACCGGCTCCACCGTGGCGGTGGGGATGCCGAGGTCGGCGACGACCCGCTCGGCCTCGGCGCAGTAGCCGGCGAGGTAGGCCACCGAGGTGACCTCGCGCCGGCCGGCGTTGTCCGGGACCACCACGGCGTACCCGGCGGCCTCGAGGCGGTCGGTGACCACGCCGGCGTGGCCGGAGCGCGAGGTCGCGTTCAGCACCAGCACGACGGACGCGCGGCGGTCCCGCAGCGGCTGAGCGTCGCGGTCGTCGGCGACGCACTGCGCCGAGGGAGCCTCCCCGTCGATGGACGACGGGTCCGGTGGCGCCTCGGTGGTGGTGGTCGCGTCGACGGTCGTGGTCGAGCTGTCGGTGACGTCGGTGGCCACGTCGTCGTCGTGGTCGTCATCGCTGCCGGCCGACGCCACCAGCGCGACCAGCAGGAGGGCGACGAACGCCACGCCGAGGATCACCGCCGCCCGGGCGCGCTCCCCTGCCGACGGGCGCCACCGCCCGTCGGCGCCGACGTCGACCCACGTGCCGTCGTCCAGCACGATGCCGTCGCGTGGTTGGTCGTCTGCTCGGGCCACCGGGTCGCGACACTGCCACCTGGCGCCGGTTGCGGGTGGCATCCGCCCGGAGGGCGGTGGGTAGCCTCCGACCCGATGAGCGACCCGACCCCGAAGATCATCTACACCTACACGGACGAGGCGCCCGCGCTGGCCACGCACTCGTTCCTCCCGGTCATCGAGGCGTTCGCCGGTGCTGCAGGGGTGGAGGTGGAGACGCGCGACATCTCCCTCGCCGGGCGCATCCTCGCCGCGTTCCCCGACGCGCTCAGCGACGCGCAGCGGGTCCCCGACGCCCTCGCCGAGCTCGGCGAGCTGGCCAGGACGCCGCAGGCGAACATCATCAAGCTCCCGAACATCTCGGCCTCGATCCCGCAGATGAAGGCGGCGATCAAGGAGCTGCAGGACAAGGGCTACGCCCTGCCCGACTACCCCGAGGACGCGCAGACCGACGGGGAGCGCTCCGTCCGCGACCGCTACGACGCGGTGAAGGGCAGCGCGGTGAACCCGGTGCTGCGCGAGGGCAACTCCGACCGCCGGGCGCCGAAGGCCGTGAAGGAGTTCGCCCGCAAGAACCCCCACCGGATGGGCGAGTGGTCGGGCGACTCGAAGAGCCACGTCGCCACGATGGGCGAGGGCGACTTCCGCAGCAACGAGCAGTCGGTGACGATCGACCGCGACGGTTCCCTGCGCATCGTGCACGTCGCGGACGGCGGCGCCGAGACCGAGCTGAAGGCGGGCGTCCCGGTGCTCGCCGGTGAGGTGGTCGACGCCACGTTCATGAGCGTCGCGAAGCTCCGCTCGTTCCTGGCCGAGCAGATCGCCGACGCCAAGGCGCAGGGCGTGCTGTTCTCGCTCCACCTCAAGGCGACGATGATGAAGGTCTCCGACCCGATCATCTTCGGGCACGCGGTGGAGGTCTTCTTCGCCGACGTGTTCGACCGCCACGGCGAAGCCCTGCGCGCCGCCGGCGCCAACCCCCGCGACGGCCTCGGCGACGTGCTCGCCGCCGTGCAGTCGCTGGACGCCGACACGAGGGCAGCGGTCGAGGCCGACGTCGCCGCCGCGATCGAAGCGGGCCCGGCGCTGGCGATGGTGGACTCCGACCGGGGCATCACCAACCTGCACGTGCCCTCGGACATCATCATCGACGCCTCGATGCCCCCGATGATCCGCGACTCCGGGAAGATGTGGAACCCGGCCGGCGAGCTGCAGGACACCAAGGCGACCATCCCGGACTCCTCCTACGCCGGCATCTACGACGCCATCGTCGAGGACTGCAAGGTGCACGGCGCCTTCGACCCACGCACGATGGGCACGGTGCCGAACGTCGGTCTCATGGCCCAGAAGGCCGAGGAGTACGGCAGCCACGACAAGACCTTCGAGGTCCCCGCCGACGGCGTCGTGCGGGTGCTCGACCAGGACGGCACGCAGCTCATGGAGCACCGCGTCGAGGCGGGCGACATCTGGCGCATGGCCACGGTCAAGGACGCCCCCATCCGCGACTGGGTGCAGCTCGCCGTCGGTCGCGCCCGGGCCACCGGGTCCCCGGCCGTGTTCTGGCTCGACGGCACGCGCGCCCACGACGCGCAGCTCATCGCCAAGGTGCACCGCGAGCTCGAGGGCATGGACATCTCCGGGCTGACCGTCGAGATCATGGCCCCGGCCGACGCCATGCGGTACTCCCTCGAGCGCATCCGGCGCGGCGAGGACACGATCTCGGTCACGGGCAACGTGCTCCGTGACTACCTCACCGACCTCTTCCCGATCCTCGAGCTCGGCACCAGCGCCAAGATGCTGTCGATCGTCCCCCTGATGAACGGCGGCGGGCTCTTCGAGACCGGCGCCGGCGGCTCGGCCCCGAAGCACGTCCAGCAGCTGGTCAAGGAGAACCACCTCCGCTGGGACTCGCTCGGCGAGTTCCTGGCCCTGGCCGTCTCCCTCGAGCACCTCGCCGAGCGCTTCGACGTCCCCCGGGCGAAGGTGCTGGCCGACACGCTCGACGCCGCCACCGGCGCGCTGCTCGAGAACGGCCGCTCCCCGTCACGCAAGGCCGGTGAGCTCGACAACCGGGGCAGCCACTTCTACCTGGCGCTGTACTGGGCCCAGGCGCTCGCCGAGCAGTCGGCCGATCCCGAGCTGGCAGAGCGCTTCGCCGGCCTCGCCGAGCAGCTCGGCCGCAACGAGCAGACCATCGTCGAGGAGCTGAACGCCGTGCAGGGCCGGCCCGTCGACATGGGTGGCTACTACTTCGCCGATCGGGCGAGGCTCGACGAGATCATGCGCCCGAGCCCGACGTTCAACGCCGTGCTCGACGCCGCCCGCTGACGGGCATCGCCGGGCGCTCCCACGGGAAGGGAGCGCCCATGCCCGACACCCCCGACACGGACCAGCTGCGCGAAGACGTCGCCGAGAACCCCGGCCTCGACATGATCGAGGAGGACGACGTCCCCGCCTACTTCCCCGAGGACAAGGCGAACGCGCAGGGCGGCATCACCAAGGAGGAGGCCGAGCGGCGCGCCTCCGACGACCACCAGGGCCACGCCCCGGGCTGACCCGCTCCGTCCCGCCGGAACTGGCAGCGACTGCGTTGCACGGTCTCGAGGGTCACTGGCGGGTCGACAGCACCGCCACCTCGAGCAGGTCGACGCCCGAGGGCTGCGACAGGGCGTGGACGATCTGGGCGGCGACCGCTTCGGGATCCAGCCCCACGGTCGCCAGCCGCCGCTGGTACTCGGCGCGCAGGTCGTCGTCGGCGACGCCGTCGAAGATCGGTGTGCGCACGTAGCCCGGCGACACGATCGTGACCCGCACGCCCTCCGGCGCCAGCTCCTCCCGCAGGCTGTCGGACAGCACGTGCACGGCGGACTTGGAAGCGCTGTAGATCCCCATCGCCACCGACGCACGGCGGCGGCCGGACATCGACGACACGTTCACCACGTCGGCCAGGTCCGCCTCACGCAGGTGGGGCAGCGCGGCACCCACGACGTGGAGCACGCCGAGGACGTTGACCTCGAAGGTGGCCCGCCAGTCGTCCGGGGTCGTCTGCAGGATCCCGCCGGGCCGCACCGCACCCGCCGAGCACACGACGCCGTCGAGCCCGCCGAGGCCG
>DASUEE010000371.1:0-2949 GCA_036275235.1 Acidimicrobiales bacterium
GACTCCGTGCCGATCGACCGCGCCGGCACGAGCTCGGCGCCGGCCGCGCCGTCGAGGAACACGAGCACCGGACCGGCGGTGGGCTCCCCGAGGAGGCCGGCGGCGAGGCGGACGCCGGGAGCGATCTCGTCCCACTCGCCGGACTGGTCGAACCCGCCGTCGAGGTGGGCCCGGGTGGTGGCGCCCATGGTGGTGGCGATGGCGGGGGCGCCCGGGCAGGGGTCCTGCATGTCGATGCCGAGGAACGCCCCCGAGGCCTCCTGCTCCGGCGTCACCCGCTCCGCGATCTCGGCCTTCACCGGGCGGATGGCGAAGCCCCGGCGGTCGGCGAACATGATGATGCCGTAGCCCCCGTCGGGGCCCCAGGCGAAGTTGTCGCTGGCGTAGGGCACGCCGCCGTCGTGGAACCGCCACTGGCCCTGCTCGTAGGTGTCGCGTCCCATGTTCGTCGTGCCCCGCACGGAGATGCGCCAGTTGTCGGACGCGTGGGCGTGCGCGAAGGACAGCGGCATCTGCTCATCGGAGGGCTCGACGTAGCTGAGGACGATGAAGGGCCCGCAGTTCGCGTCGCCCATCATGATCGGCAGGATCGTGGCGCCCATGCTCTCGACCCACCCGCCCCGGTCGGTGTAGTCGGCGTCCACGTGGCCGTCGACCGACGGCATCGGTGTGCTGGAGAGGATCCGGTGCATGTCAGCGCCCCCATCGACTCGGCCGGTAGGTGCCGGACCGTAGCGGCGCTGCCCGGCCGCCTGCGCCCGCGGTCGGAGGCACCGCCTCCCGGCTGACCTTCGACCCTGCCGCCGCAGCGCCGGCGGGCGCACGATCGGCCCATGACCGGGTCCCCGATCCTCACGTTCCTCGGCGCCGCCGGCACCGTGACCGGCAGCCGCTTCCTCGTGGAGTCCGGCGGCGCCCGCACCCTCGTCGACTGCGGGATGTTCCAGGGCCGCAAGGACATCCGCTCGCGCAACTGGGAGCCCTTCCCGGTGGTCCCGGCGGGCATCGATGCGGTGGTGCTGACCCACGCCCACGTCGACCACTGCGGCTACCTCCCCGCGCTCGTGCGCGACGGCTTCACGGGTCCCGTGGTGTGCTCGCCGGGCACCGCGGACCTGGCGCCGATCATGCTGCGCGATGCCGCCCACCTGCAGGAGGAGGAGGCGGCGTACGCGCAGCGCAAGGGCTACTCGAAGCACCGCCCGCCCAAGCCGCTGTTCACCGCCGACGACGCCGAGGCCGCGATCGAGCTGCTCCGGCCGGTGGCCTTCGACGTGCGCCGACCGCTGCCCGGCGGGATGCACGTCCGGCTGCACCCGAACGGGCACATCCTGGGCTCGGCCACCGTGGAGCTCGACCTGGGGAACCGGGTGGTGCTCTTCACCGGTGACCTCGGCCGGTCGAACCACCCGATCCTGCGGCCGCCGCAGCCTCCCGTCGACGCCGACGTGGTGGTCACCGAGTCGACCTACGGGGGTCGCCGGCACACCGACCTCGACGAGGGTCTGGAGCTGCTGGCCGGCACGATCCGGAGCACCGCTGCACGCGGGGGATCCATCGTCATCCCGTCGTTCGCCGTCGACCGCACCGAGGTCGTGCTGCTGGCGCTGGGCCGGCTGGTGGAGGAGGGGCGCATCCCCCGCCTGCCCATCTACGCCGACAGCCCGATGGCCCTGCGGGTGCTCGACGTGTACCGCAAGGCGATGGCGAACGGCGGCGACGAGGTGCGCCCGGGCCCGTGGCCCGACGACCCCTTCGACGCCGCGGGCGACCTGCGCGAGGTCCCCACGCCCGAGGGCTCTCGGGCGCTGCACGACCTGCCGTTCCCGTCGATCATCCTCTCGGCATCGGGGATGGCGTCCGGTGGACGGGTGCTCCACCATCTCGCCCGCCGGCTTCCCGACCCGCGCAACGCCCTCGTGCTCGTGGGCTTCCAGGCGCCCGGGACGCGGGGTGACGTCCTCGCCTCGGGAGCCGAGACGGTGAAGCTGCTCGGGCGGTACGTGCCCGTGCGGGCCGAGGTGCTGGCGCTGCGCTGCTTCTCGGTGCACGCCGACGAGGACGAGCTGTTCAGCTGGTGCGCCGACGCGCCGCATCCGCCGGACGTGGCCTACGTCGTGCACGGCGAACCGGATGCGGCCTCCGTGGTGCGTCAGCGCCTGTCGCACGAGCTGGCGTGGCCGGCCGTGGTCCCCCGGCACGGTGAGCGGGTGCGGATCGACTGATCCCGAGCGTGACCTTGGGCCCTTCCGGCACCACGCCGTCGGGGTTCTCATGGGGGAGAGGCCGATCGAGGAGGCGTCATGCAGGCATCCAAGGGAGACAGGATCATCATCAAGGGGCACCGGGTCGGCGAGCACGACCGGGACTGCGAGGTGCTCGAGGTGCGCGGGACCGACGGCGGCCCGCCGTACGTGGTGCGGTGGGGCGACTCCGGCCACGAGACGCTCTTCTTCCCCGGTTCCGACGCCGTGCTCCAGCACTTCGAGCACGCGAGCGCAGTCGGGAAGGGTTCATGAGGGCCATCGAAGGGATCCGGCGCTCCGGTGTCGCCATCCGTCCCGACCAGACCATGGCGGAGGCGGCGGAGATCATGGAGCGCGCCGGTGTGGGCGCGCTCGCCGTCGTCGACGGCGACCACCTCGTCGGCATCGTCACCGACCGCGACCTCGTCCGCCGGGGCCTCGCCCGGGGGTACGCGCCCGACGTGCGGGTGGACTCGCTCATGTCGAGCCCGGTCGTCACCATCGAGGCCGACGCCGACCTGCGCAGCGCGTACGCGATCTTCCGCAGCAACGCCGTCCGCCGCCTGGTGGTGACCGAGCGTGGGCACTTCGCGGGCGTCCTCGCCATCGACGACCTGCTCATCAACATCGCCGCCGACCTGTCGGACCTGGTCCGACCCGTCACCGCGGAGGCGATCATCGGGCACCGCGACAGCCCGGTGCC